>NZ_JADBTX010000015.1:0-35383 GCF_020245945.1 Microcystis sp. M015S2 | reverse complement strand
TAAATTTAATGATTATCAAACTCTAGAAAGTTTAGAGGAATATGTCTTAGTGAATAGTAAACACCAACGAGTGGAAACTTTTCGACGGGGTGAACAGGGTTTATGGATTCTGCAAACCTATCAGCAAGAAAGTTTTAGTTTGCAGAGTATTAATCTGACGGCATCTTTTCGGGATTTATACGAGGATGTCACCCTATAGGGAATGAAAAATCATTAAGGTACAACCTCAAAAGGTTGATTTCCATACCGTTTGGTCTTTATCATCTAAAATATTTGTAAAAACTTGTTCTACTCGCTCAGATAAATCTGATGGCTGAAAATAAACTCGTCCAACTCTTCCTTTTAATTTTTGGTCTAGGGTTTCTGGAGTGGAAGAATTGGAAGATTGATTAGGTAGAATGGTCAATCTCACTCGCTGACCTGCTAATTTAGCACTATGCTGTAAAATTTCTTCCCAAGTCCCCTCTAAAGTGTTTTGTTCCATAGATATTGATTTGAATTTCGTTCTTTCCTCAGTGTAACAAGCAAAAGATAAAAAAACAAATTTCTAGATTTTTTTGTCTTATTGTTTTTTACCGGGGGGAATAAAACGGATTTCAATTCTGCGTCTGCTTGCATCTGCGTCACGATTAACCGCAGCTAATTTACCCGATGGGAGGTATAACTGTCCTGCGGAAAAAGCTCGAAATTTGACGTTTTTTAGTTTACCAGTGTTTTCGATTTCTTGCACTACTGCTAAAGCTCGCATTAATCCTAAATCAGTGTTAGAACCGGGTACTAGCATTTTAACAGATTGTTTTCTGCTGGCAACCGATTCGATATTTTTATCGAGATTACTTGTCTGTTGTATCCCTTGTCCGTCGGTATGTCCAATTACCTGAATAAAGTCGATTTCTCTGTCTTTTGTAATGGTTTCGATAGCGGGAATAATGCGCTGACGAATATAGGTTTTTAAAGCGGGGTTTAATTCCGCACTTCCCGACTGAAATTTGAATTTTCCTGATTTTTCATCGATAACTATGGGGGTTGCTGTTTGCAGTTTTTGAAGTTTTCGATTTGCTTCTTGGAGATACCTAATCAGTAGATATCTCCAAGAGTGATAAACCAATCACAGCTTGCTTTTATGCTGTGTACTAACAAAGTAGTGCGACAGCTGAAATCGATGTCTTTCGTTGCTAATTTAATTTTATAGAAAAACTATGGGGCAAGTAAAATAATTTTTATTTAGCCCAACTCCTTTGCCGGAAACATTTTCAGTCTTAAAATAATATTATGGAGGTGTCTAATGGTCAACTGGCTATTTAATCGCTTACAGTTGAATAAATTGTCTAAATCTCTTCCTTAATTCCTTCTTAGAGGCGATAATGAAGATAAATTCGTTATGTCTGCTTGTCCTATTGAATAAATTTAATCACTTATTTTTGGTGTTCTCTCTTATATTTTTGCATAAATGGGATGCTCTCGATGCTCCCGTGTTTTGATTGATTGACAAACCCCTACTTTTTGTGGATAATAAAGCAAAGACGGCCAAGAGCAACATTTGGCTTATTTTCAATAATTCTAAAAGTCGTATCTCCTAGATTATATAAAAAGGGTTGTAAATTGTAAGTTCTATCTCCTGCAAAAATTTCGTTTTCGCCAAAACTCCAATCTTTCCACCAAGACGGGGCTTGATATGGTCTTGATGAGCCAGAAATTTTTTCGGGAAACACATCAAAAATTAAGCGATAAACGCCAATTCCTTGAGGATTATTGTCAAGATTTATTAAAGCATTAAATTCTAATTGATTATTCGTAGATTGCCAATTCGTTAGTTGAAGGGGAATCAGTGAACTTTGGGGATCTAATCTTTCAAATTTTTCTTTGTTGTTATTAAAGTCACTATTACCATTGAGTTGATAACTAGCAGAATTCCCTAGGGGCAAAGTATAGGGCAGAGGATTATAGTTGAGTCTATATTTTAAAGAAGTCTCTCTGGGAATATTATTGCTTGTTTGACTAGGAATAATAAGTCGTTCTACATTTTGAGGATTCTCCACTTTTTTCATCACTATTTGACCATCATTAATTACTTCTACTCGTCTAATTCCTAATTTTTGAGGATTATCTGATGTCGGAGAAGAAGATGAAGGGATAGGTTGTTCATTGACATTAATTTGTAGTAAAGCAGGTTTTTCAAAAATTTGAGTGGAGAAAATAACAAAATTTTCAGCAGGAAAATTAAGTCCTGTATTTTGACTTTCCGATTTGATTTTATCGAAATATTGTTTAACCTGAGAATAGCGACCTAACACTAAGATATAAAAGGGATGATTTGTTTTAACACTGGGATAACGAATATTATCTAATCCAACATCATAAATATCCCCCCAAAATTCACTTTTGACTGGGATAATACCGACGGCGTAACCATCCTTCAGGAGATAATGATCTTTGAGTTGTGCTACTAAGTCTTCCCATTGGGCTTTTTCTTGATATAAATCCGTCACAATAACGTAGAGGGAATTGGGCGGATCAGTCTTTTGGGGTGCGATAATTTTATGAGTGGCCGCATCTCTTAATTCAGGTCTTCCCCCACTATAAAACCAGGCAGTTTCAGCCGATTGATGATTGATCGGCTCCTTGAGTCGCTGAGTCCCAAAAACATAAAAGGTAGGAGATGGCGTGACGGGAAAAGCCGCATTTGTTGCACTTCTTAATAATCTTAGGGTTCTAATATAGCGACTGTTGCGATCGCTGACAAACCCTTTCATAGAGGGCGTACCATCAATTTGAATGATGATTTTTTCTGGTTTGTCAGGATTTGATGACATAAATTTAGAACACAAAAACTTGATTTATGTTGTAGTGGTTTTATATTGTAATTGATACTGTTCCTGTCTGCCATTAGTTGGATTATAATAAGTCTAGTAATAATGAACAAACAATTATGAACATTAACATAAATTTACAACACGAGGTTACATCCGAAGACTCTTATGAATTAGAATACCTTGCTATGCTAATTGAAAAAGAGTGTAACTTAACCGTAAAAGAAGAAAAAATTGAATCTTTATCTAAGGTGAAGGATGGCGGATTAACGATAGGAATAGCCATTGCTAGTTTAGCCTTATCTGCTGTCGGAACTTTTATTTCAGTTTTAGCATACTGGCAATCTCAAAAACCCAGATACTCTGTTTCAATGACAATTGGAACTCAAACTTATACCATTGAAAATATTTCTCCGCAACAAATTGAAAATATTCAAACTACAATTGCTCAACTTCAGTCTAACTCAACACAATCAAATATTTTGGTCAACATTTATAAACAATAAATCATGAACGAAACAACAGGGAAAAGAATAGCATTTGTTGTTAATGCACGGACAGGGGATGAATTGCAGGCTGGCAACCGTGATTCATCTCGTTTGTGGACTTTGTTAACCGATCCTAATCTTGGAAGATGCGAGCCTATTTATCCGCCCCTTCACAATTGTGAGAACGAATTTTCCTTTTTAAAAAAACTAAAAGAAATTCTCAAAAAATTGAATTCTAGCGATCAATTATTGTTCTATTTCTCCGGGCATGGAATTGTCAAAAATCAGCAATATTGTATTAAAATGGGCTTAGATGAAGATAGTTATTACCCTTTTAAAAATCTTATAAATCAGCTAAGAGTATCAGGAATTGAGCGTGCTATCATTATTATTGATGCTTGTCATAGTGGCAAAATATTAAGTGAAATAGGGACTAAAAAAAACGAATTTAATCCCTTGGAAAATCTAGAAATAGAATTACCCAAAGGTATTGCTATTATTGCCTCTTGTCAAGAAAGTCAGAAGAGCTATGAATTGCCAGACAGTTCATCTAGCGTCTTCACCCATTTGTTATGTCAAGCGATAGAAGGGGGGTTAGATGGTCAAGCTACTCCCAATAGTTTAATTAGTATTTCTGATGTTATTGGATATATACAAAAACAGCTAGAAACCAATAAAATTTATAAAAGTTATCCTCAAAAACCTATTTTTACGATCAACGGGGCTAATCAAGATATTTGGATTGCTAAAAATAAAAGTGGTTTACAAGAAATTGATAATAATATAGTACATAATTCTAAGATTATCTCTTCTCAAGAAGACCTAAGATTATTATATGAAAAAACTGTTCCTAGTCGTCATCCCTGTATAGAAGCCAGAATAGAGGAGTTAGATTGGGATTCAATTATAGAATATGCTCAAAGAGTTTATCCTAATGAGTTGTGGAAAGGAAAGAACAGGGAAGACATTTTAGATTTTCTAAGTTTATATTCACCTATTGATCATTTAGGACAACGGAAACTACACAAATCAGCCGTATTGTGCTTCCATAAATATCCGGATAAAATTTTTTCCACAGCTAGATCAATTTTCGTGTTTGGACAACTTGATAGTCCACAATTCCAAAGAGAAGAGATTTGTGGCTCTCTACCTTATCAATTTAAACAATTAATGGAACGAGTGACTCAAAAAATGGAGAAAATATCTTACATAGGTCAAAAAGGACTTAGACAAGAAACCGATGAAATTGACCTTGTAGTTATCAGAGAATTAATATCAAATGCTATCACTCATAGAGATTACAATAAATCAGGAAATATTACAGTGAAGCTAACACCACAAGCTTTAGAAGTCCATAGTCCAGGAAATTTTCCTGATTCAATTTCATGGGAACAACTGATATATGAGGATCATACATTATCTGTGCCAATCGATGAAGCATTGTCCATGTATTTATCAAGATTACTGGTACTGGAAGGAATAGGACGCGGATTTTCTATTATTCGTAAATATATTAAAGATAATGGCGAAGCGAGCATTACACATACATTTAAAGGAGATATGACTTGTATTCGTCTTTTGCGAAAATTAAAAGAGAAAATAGACATTTTAATACCAAGTAAAGTGGGGATTGTGGGGACTGACACAAAATCTAAGACAAATTTGCATCGCATTATTGAAGAAGATATTTTTGCCGAAGCTTTCTACTATTTAGAAGGAGGGGAACAATTACCGGGGGCATTACTTCCTAAAGGGATAGAGGAAATTACTTACACAGTTGATGAACAAGAACGTCACTTAACCCCTTTATTACCGCTAAAACCTGACATTCTTAATTATTTTAGCCCAGAAGAACTCATAAAGCTTCTTGCTTTTAATCCGACGACCATTGGCAACCAATCAGCCGTCAGAGTATCTTTAACTTTACCCTTATCTGGGGGAGACTTTACCATTCACAGAGAGTATCCTATTGAAGTTAATAATGCGATTACAGCGAAACCATTCTTAGAAATTTGGCCGAATTTTAAAGCTCCGAACTGGAAAGCGTATTATGCGCTATATTTTGACAACCGCACCGAAGCGACCAAACAAAATAAAATCTTTCGAGCCGTTTTCCCCGAAGCGGCAGAAATTCATCCCCTTGATCTTAAAGACTTCCAAATTACTCGTTTAGATAGTTTTCCCGATTATATTCTTTGTCAGGATGAAACAGGGATTTCTCAAGGGTTAATTTTGTTGAAAACACCTCCTAAAGTGGGAGATCAAAATCCCAATAAAACATGGACAGTAGGCGTTGATTTTGGTACATCTTTCACCAGTGTCTATTATCACATTAATAATGTGCGCGACGCTGTCACCTTAACGCCGCTGCATCTTCAAATCACTCAAGCTACTCCAATTGAGCGTTTCAGCATTTTATATGACTACTTCATGTCGGGTGAAGCTAAAACATTTCCCCTTTCATCCGTTCTGACCATTAGAGGGAGTAAAGAAGAGGAAAGACCTGTACTAGATGGACGGGTCTATATCCTAGAAGATGTCAGGCAGTTTGACCCCACTCAAGATGATATTAAGACCGAGCTTAAATGGATGCCTGAGAATATTGCTTATAATCGCACCTTTCTAAAGCATTTAGCCCTTTTAATTACGGCTGAAGCGGCGAAAAATCATGTCAAAAAGATCAACTGGTCTATTTCCTATCCCTCGGCCTTTTCTCGCAGTGACAAAAATCTCTATAAAGTGACGTGGCAACGAATTATCGAGGATTTAGGCAAAACGACGGGAATTGACCATAAATGGTTAGACAGAGGCAACCCCTATCGTGCAGAAAGTTTAGCATTAGCCCATTATTTTGCCGATGAAGAAGGAAAAGACCTCCTTTATACCACCTGCATTGATATGGGAGGGGGAACGTCCGATATTTCTATCTGGGTTGGTAATCGTTTGATTCATCAATGTTCGGTACAGATAGCAGGAAGACTCCTCTTTTCCCAATTTTGGAAAAACCGACCTGATTTTCTTAATCAGCAATTTAATACAGATTTAAGTGATTTAAGCAGTAGTTTGCGGGATGAACCCTTTTTCGTGAAACTTGATGGCTTATTGGCGGCCGAAGGAAGCAAGTGGTTAGAACGCAATCGAACGCTGATGGACGACGATCCTGATCTGCAAACGATTGTACAACTTTCTACACTAGGGATTTCAGGTTTGTATTACTATATCGGTCTTGTATTGCGTGCTTTAGACGTTGAGGAAAAATACACTCGTAAGCTGAATACGCCAGTCTATATTGGGGGAAATGGTTCTCGGATTCTCAATTGGTTGGATTTAAGTGGAAGGTTTAGTCCAGATTGTGAAGCCTCTCTCCTTTTTAGCCGATTGCTCAGTAAAGCATCAGGATTTGAGAACAAAACAGAACCCACTGTCCTCAGTTCTAAACCGAAAGCAGAAGTCGCTTGTGGCTTAGTTTTAGATCAAAATGTGACTCGTTTAACGGGATTACAAGATGATGATGAAGTGATTTTCGCAGGAGAA
This sequence comes from Microcystis sp. M015S2, assembly GCF_020245945.1. NCBI lineage: Bacteria > Bacillati > Cyanobacteriota > Cyanophyceae > Chroococcales > Microcystaceae > Microcystis > Microcystis sp. M015S2. The sequence continues at coordinate 28,551 of NZ_JADBTX010000015.1, read as the reverse complement.
GATTGTGAGGTGAATGGGGTGGCTTTTGGCTGGCAAGATCGCCTTGATTTAACTCAATTTCAAAAAATTGAAAGCTTTAAGCTGGTTGGATCAGATGATGAGGAGGTAGGATTAGCCAATCTTCAGAAATTTCTAGAGGATTTTCAACAAGCTTTTAAGGAGTTAAAAATCACCAGTATTAAACCGCTCAGACAGTATGACGATGAGCAATGGCGCAATAGTCTCTGGACAAAGGTTAAGCGTTCGGTAGAATCCAATTTAACGAATTTAGAAGGTCGTAACTCAGAGGATGTCAGGGTTGAACCTCCCTTTATCTTGGGGTTAAAAGCCTTATTAAAAGAATTAAATAGCAGACTATAGGAGGAAAGGAATGATGAGGGTTAGAAAAACAGTTCTGATACTTTATTTAGCAACAGGATTATCTGTGGGGTTGTTAAGTGGTTGTAATCCTTTTAGCAAGTCTCAAGAACAACCCCCTGCTTCTTCTACAGGAACAAGTAATCAACCAGTAACAGATAATCAACAGACTCCTGCTATTGAAAATTTAAGGACACTGCAACAAAAACGCACGGCTCTGAATACTTTTGTTGCGAATATTAAAGTTACAGAAAATGGCACAAAAGTAGAAAATCCTGTAGATTATGCTGAGGCAAAAAAAATTGTTGATGAACTTGCTACTGCTTACAAGACATTTAAAGATAGTTTATCTGATGATATTAAAACGAAAATCGGTTTTAATAATATTGATTCAAAAATTGAACCTATCCTAGTAGGAACTTCTCAACAGCGAAAAATTCTAGAAGATTTAGCCAAATCGCAGTACAGTGAGGCTCAAAATAAACTATCTCAATTAGAAATTGATAGCCAGCCTATTTATAAGGAATCAGATATTGATGGAGAGGATGGTTCAAAACAACGAATTGCAACTAAAAAGCTATTAGAGCAAATTTTAAATGTAACTCAACCTCTCGCCACTTTAAAAATTGATAATTTATCAGAGCAACCTACTTTAACTGCTGATCAGTTAAAAATTCAATTAGAACAACTTAAGAAGGATATTAATCGTAATAATTGGATATGGCCTTTACTAAATACTCTCGCGTTACTTTCAGTTCCCATTAGTTTTGTTTTTTTATGGGATATGATGGGTAAGATTGTTTTGATTCACAAATTTCAGAAAACAGGAAAACAAGAGACAGATATTCAACGATTTAAGAATGAGATAGTCGCTATTAAAAGTAATCTTCAAGAAATGAGTAATGAGTTGACAAAATACTTAAAAAACAATGAATCAAAAGAAGAATTGAAATTAACCTTGCGTAAAATCGATGAAGTAAAGCGCGATCTTGAAAGGATTTATCATGATGTTATTTTACAGCATCTGGACACCTTAGATCCGACTCAAGATTTAATCGAAAATTATGCAGAACGTCCGACCCGCAATTTTTCAACACCTCAAGACAATTTCTCCCTTCAGCAACTAGGTGATCTTAATACCAAACTCGATAAATTATTGCAAATTAATCAACAAAATCTGTCTGTGAGATACTCCAGTGAAAATAGTGGATTATTAAGCCAAATATGGCATCGCATTCAACAGATTCCTTCAGACTCTCCCGCTTTATCTTATGAATTAGAACAATTAAATTCTCAACTACAAAGATATGATAAGAAAAATAAAGAGTTAAAAAGTAAATGTGATCAATTACAGCATCAAATTGATAACTCAAGTCAGTCTGAGAATCAACTTAAAAACCATGAAGAAAGTATTAAACGTTTAACACTTGAACGAGATCAACTCCAAGAACAACTTGAACTGTTCAATTCAGGAGAAGTGGAACAGTTGCGTAAGAAAAATCAGGAACTTGATAGTTCTTGTCAAAACCTAGAAGAACTATTGTACAATGTAAACATTGAAAAAGTACAACTAGAACAACAAGCTACAACTCTAAATAGTCAAGTAACCCAGTTACAGCAAGATAAAAAAGATTTAGAGTTAACAGCTAATGAAAATGTCGAGGAGATTCAAAAACTTAAAAAAGAGATTGATCGACTAAGAAAGCTGCTTAAAAAAGAGGCAATTGAGACAGAAGATATTCCCCAGCAATGGCAAAACATAATCAATTCCTATAATAAGTCTCCAGATGCTATCCTTAATATTCATGGGGTACACAAACAGGGAGAAGTGGTTGAGAAGGAAGACACAGGAATGAAAAGATGGGACAATTCTCGTGAACCTGTTATCCTGACTCCCAATCAATCCCCCGATGGATTTTATGTTATCTCAGTAGGAAATGATTATTTACTCTTTCCGAAACAACACGCAATTGCTGAGTCTCAAGAATTCACGGCATCTGCTTTATTTGATGGCTATAAAGGCGGCGACACCCGTAAATTTACCTTAATTTCACCTGCACAAGTTACCCCGGTTGGTGGCCGTGGGATGTGGCAACTTAAATACAAAGGAAGATTAGAATACAATTAATGTAAGCTAACAAGCTCAAATATTTTAGATAACTTCCCGTATTTATCAATAATAAACGGAATCGTTATTTTTTAAACTATCGCGAATAATTTGACCGAGGCGCGTGCGTCCTTCATCATTAAAGTTAACACTACCGTTGACACTCCCCGCTCTAAAGAGACGGGGATTCTTGGTTCACAGAGATTACTTGCTTAGACAGAATTGCTTCTGAAAAAGTAGAGGTATTCTCTCCCCAAGCGTTTATTGGATCTAGCCCAAAGGTTCCGGTATGCCCTACCGTACTTAGTCCCCTTTTAAGGATGTTGATTGCGGCGTTTTCATCCCGATCCAAAACACATCCACACTTACACTGATGGGTTCTAGTCGATAAAGATTTTTTGACAGTTTCACCACAGTTTGAACAGTTTTGGCTTGTATAATTCGGTGCGACAGCAATCGTTATCTTGCCGAATTTAACCCCAAAATACTCTATCCATTCCCGAAACTGATACCAGGCCGCATCATTTATCGATTTAGCTAGACAATGATTCTTGACTAAGTTCTTAACTCTTAAATCCTCGTAGGCTATCACATCGCTAGAGTGAACTACGCACTTTGCTAATTTCACAGCAAAGTCTTGACGTTGCCTATTTACTTTAAGGTGAGCTTTAGCTAATCTTTGTCTAGCTTTTTGACGATTTTTACTTCCCTTTTTCTTTTTAGATAATCGCCTTTGAAGTCGTTTTAATCGTTTCTCGGACTTTCTCAAGAATTGAGGATTATCAACCTTGTTGCCATTGTTATCTGTATAGAAAGAAGCCAAACCTACATCTAAGCCAATACACTTACCTGATGGTTTAACATCTTCTTTAACGTCACAAGAAAGGACAAATTGACAATAATAACCGTCCGCTCTCCGAATCAACCTAACCCGTTTAATATCGGATTCTTGAAAGTACCCTAAATCCCAAGTTCCTACCAACTTAAGAACACCAATGTTTTTCTTGTCAGTGAACTTAACAGTTTTAGGGCTAAGAAGCTTCCATCCTGATTGTTTGTATTCAACAGAGCGAGATTTTTTAAATTGAGGATACCCCTTTTTGCCTGATACTTTACGTTTACAGTTGTCGTAAAAACGACTAATTGAACTCCAAGCACGTTCAGCACTTGCCTGTCTAGCAGTTGAATTAAGTTCATCGGCAAATTTAAAGTCCTGAGCTAATTCTTTAGAATATCGGTATAAATCGTTCTTACCCGTACCTTTTGTATCCATCCATAACCTTACACATTTGTTACGGATGAATTGAGCAGTACGAATAGCATCGTCTATGGCTTGATACTGTTGAGTTTTAGCTTTAACTTTAAACTCTAAGACAAACATTTTACGCAGGGGGTACTTAGATAAAATCAGTATAGCACAATAAAAGTTAAGTTAACAAGCTATAGTTTAAAAAGCCGTCCTAAAAGGACGGGGCTTTAACCCAAAATTTCGGTAAGATCGATCGCTAGGATAACATCTCGTCCTTGCCAACGAGCCACCAAATCTAATCCCAGTTTTTGCCAATCGGTAAGCGATTCCCCGGGGGATACCGTTAAACAGTCAGCACTTTTCATCTAGCCTTGTCCAAGAGTGAAAAATTGAGCTTGTCCCTATTCTTCCGCCATTGTAGTAAAAAATCAATACTTCTTAAAAGTTTTTTTCGCTTTTATTCTCGACTTGCCCTAGGTTATTGTCAATAGTAACCATAGATTAAACTAAATTTTAAAGTTCAGCTGCCCGCGCATTTAAGTGGGTGAGTGGAATTAAATATAAGATGAACGTAGGTTGGGTTGAAGCATGAAACCCAACGCCAGCATGGGTTACGCTACCGCTAACCCATCCTACAAATAATTGTGCCTCCCTACTTAAATTGCTTGTTGAGATAAGGCAAGAGGCAACAGCAAAGGGGGGAGATTCAGAGGTTAAAATGTGTCCTAGCTTATCCTCTAACCACCTAATCCTAATTCTCGTCTGAGCAATTGAATTGATTTATCCCCAATATAATTATCACTACAGATAATTTCTGGCAGACGAATTAAATCCGATCGCACTTCATTAATTAGATTTTTAATTAAAGTATAACTCGCTTGATCGCTGATAATTGTCTGGGAAGTTCGAGCTAAAACTTTTAACTTATCCGTTTCATGAATTTGGGCAGACATAACTAATAAATCATCGCCCCGTAAACTATGAATTAAAATTTCGGCCACCTTAATAATACCGGTGCTAATACTGACAATCCCCAAGCGGCTATCGGTGGGTAATTTTTTGATTAATGCCAATTCCTTGCTGTAATCGTAGATATCGATGGGAATGACTCGTAATTGAAAAGGAGCGGCAATTTCCTCCGCTACACTGATAAAATAGCGACTGGTGACAACAGTGGCAGATTTAGTATTGGCTAAAACTTGGGCTAAATCCTCCATTGCCACTAATTGGACGGGAATTTTGAGGGATTGCTCTAATTCTCTCAACATTAGCTCCCCTGCACCCAAATCGTGACGGGGAATGGTGACAAGAACTTGAGAACTACACTGCGATCGCCAATCGATTTCCGCCAGTAATAACTCGCGAATTTGCTCTAAAGTTAAACCTTGAGCGAGAAAACCAGCCAAACTCTGGCGAATTAGTCGGCCTATTTCTGGATTTTGTTCCAATAGGGGTGAACCCGATAAATTATCGTTTTCATGCCCGCGAGCCTTGACATAAATCCCCGAACCTGCTATTGATTCTACTAACCCATCGTCTTCCAGTTGTTGATAAATTTTACTTATCGTATTACGGTGTAATCCCGTGATCATAGCTAGTTGACGGGTGCTAGGTAAACGATGGCCCGGTGGATACTGACGAGAGGCGATAGCGAAGCGAATTTGGTCAAATAATTGCTTAGAGGCGGGTATTTCACTGTCTGGCTGGATTTGGAACTGCATCGGATCACTTCGCTCACAAACTACTTTCGCTGATGCCCATTCTATCATTAGACCCCCTGCAACAATCGGATATCTTCACCGGTCTGATGGGTCTCCGAGGCGGTATTCAGGAGCCAGAAGCAGCAAGAACCAAGATATTATTTATTTAAACCAGAAAAGCCACTTTTTTGTTTAAAAATAGTTAAAACAATCATTTTAATCCGTCCCCGAAATCCCACTTGTGCGGTAGATAGTCAATAGCTGATTAAGGGGATTGATCCTCGTGGAGAAGTTTTAAGCGATCGCTCAAGGTTTTGGTTAAGCGGACAGTTTCCCGTTTTAGCGAATTTTGTTGATAATCAAGCACATTAATCCCTTGACCGATATTTACAGTCGCTTCGCTTCCCCATCCGGGGTAAGGCTGATTATAACTAATGCTTACCGGCAAAATCTTGATATCTGCATCGGGTTTGATAGTCTTAACTTCCAACGCGATCCGCGCTACCCCCGGTTTAAGAGGATGAACCACTCGATCGCGACAGATACCCCCTTCCGGAAAAATCGCCACCATTTCCCCCGCGGCCAAAAGTTCGACGCTATGGACCAGACTACCCATACCGGGGTGATCGGTGTTGACGGGAAAACCCCCCAAACGTCGGATAAACCAACCTTGCACCCCTTTCATCTCGTTAGCGGAAACCATAAAGCGCAAATCGCGTCTAGTAACTAAACGTCCCACTGCGTAGGGTAAAATCAGCGCATCCCAACGGGACCGATGGGTAGGTGCCAAGATGACACCTCCCGTTAGGGGAATATTTTCCTGGCCTGTCACCGTTATTTTGCCGAAAAAAGCTGGTAAAACCAGATAATTTCCCAGAAAATAACAAAAGCGAATTAAACAGGGATTAATTCGGGAATTGACAGCAGGAATTTTTCTAATGGTGAGGGACTCGTCAACGATAGTGCTTTGAGACATCCGAAGTGTTAGGAAAGATCGAGACTTTCTGACCACTTCTACTTTAGAGTAGTTGTCTGGGGGTCGCTATCTTGTCCTGACCAGTTCGGCAATTGTCTTGGGGGATTAATGGTTAGGATTGCGGTTCTACTCCCGATCCTACCGGTGCGATCGAGTTTAATTGCAAAGAGGGATGATCTTCTTTCACTTGCTGTAAATTCCACTCATTTTTGAATAATAAGACGGGACGACCCCAGTAATCTTTGACAGTTAGAGTATTAAAGAGTTTACCTGCTTTTTCTAAAGCGGCCCAACCCCCGGCGACCCAACGGGCTAAACTATAGGCTAGGGGTTCGAGGGTAGTTTCGACTCCGTACTCGCTTAAAAGACGGAATTGCACCACTTCAAACTGTAATTGACCGACGGCGGCTAAAATCGGGTCGCGTTTAAATTCATCGATCGAGGATAATATCTGTACGGCCCCTTCTTCCTGTAATTCCGAGACTCCTTTTTGAAACTGTTTGAACTTGGAAGGGTTAGGATTTCTGAGATAGGCGAATAATTCCGGAGAAAAACAGGGAATCCCTTCGTATTCGAGCTTTTTACCCATATAAATGGTATCACCGATCGCAAAGACCCCGGGGTTATTCAATCCGATCACATCTCCGGGATAAGCTTCTTCAATAACTGCCCGATCTTGGGCAAAAAGCTTCTGAGGACGGGATAAACGGATAGTTTTACCAGTTCTAGCGTGGTTTACTACCATATCCTTCTCGAATTTCCCCGTACATACCCGCACAAAGGCCACCCGGTCGCGATGTTTGGGATCCATGTTTGCTTGCAGTTTGAAGACAAAACCGGTGAAATCGGGATAGGTGGGATCAAGAACACCGAGGGAGGAATTGCGTCCTCTGGGTGGCAATCCATAGTCGAGGAAGGATTCTAGGAATAATTTCACCCCAAAATTGGTCATGGCGCTACCAAAAAAGATCGGGGTCATTTCTCCTGCGTGGACTGCTGGCAAATCCAATTGGGCACCCAATTCCGAGAGTAGTTCTATATCCTCTTTTAACTGGTAATACAGGTCTTTTTCGAGATAATCCTCAATTTTGGGGTCGCCAAGCTCGATCACGGTTTCCTGCGCCTCCTGAGAACCGTGGGAGCGACGTTCAAACAGGTGTATGGTCTGGGTGGCCCGATCGAAAACTCCCCGAAAGCGATCGCCAATTCCGATCGGCCAATTGACGGGATAGGTTTGTAATCCTAATTCTCGCTCGATTTCGTCCAATAAATCCAGCGGTTCGCGACCGGGCCGATCCATTTTGTTAACAAAGGTAAAGATGGGTAACTGCCGCAGTTTGCACACTTCAAAGAGTTTTCTCGTTTGGGGTTCCAAACCTTTGGCCGCGTCGATTAACATCACTGCATTATCGGCAGCGGCCAGGGTACGATAGGTATCTTCGCTAAAATCTTGGTGGCCGGGAGTATCGAGGAGATTAATCTGAAAATCACGATAATCGAACTGTAAAACCGTGGAAGTAATCGAAATTCCCCGTTGTTTTTCCATTTCCATCCAGTCGGAGGTGGCCTTGCGTTGGTCGCGTCTTGCTTTGACTGCACCCGCTTGATGGATTGCACCCCCGTATAGTAACAGTTTTTCGGTCAGGGTGGTCTTTCCTGCGTCAGGGTGGGAGATAATGGCAAAATTTCGCCGTTTTTCCAAGACAGCTTCGCTGGTTTCTAGTTCTTTTTCAATTTCGGTCGTCATTCTAATTTCGATCGCTTTCCTATCTTTCTATTCTAGTTTAGCTGGGGAGTTAGATATCTTTATGGCTCTGATTCTAGGTTAAACTCAATCCGGCTCTGTAAAACCATTTCTGCAATTACCGCTCCTCCTTTACCTTGAGCTAAAACCCGATCAAAACGATTGATTAGTTCTGGAATATTGATCACTTCCTCCACAGATTCTAGATATCTTTCGACAATTGCCCTGATCTTGTATCTTATCTTAGCTTGCTCCGCAACTTTTTCTAAAATCTCCTCGCAAGTCTGCTCGGTTTTAACCACAAAAGTAATGGGATATTTTTGCACTTTATCAATATCTAAAAAATATTTATCAGCAGCTATCGTTTCCGTAACTTGAAAAAATCGACCTAGGGGTTTCATGACAAAATCTATCCCCCCGTCATTGGCATTTGTTCGACCAGTTTTATATAAAAGTAAGTATTCAGAGTTTAACCGATCAGGCGACCATCCCCAATATATTTTCTGTTCCCCATAATACTCTTTAAGAATTGCATAACTGACAATCTCAAAAACTCTAGCATCAATGTTTGGTCTGAGTAAACTCCGAATAAATTCAATGGCTTTCTGGGGATCTTGCTGTTGAATATCAATCATCTGTTGACAATAGCTGATAAATTGATTAAATGCTTTTTGTCTTGTTTGCACATAGGCATCAATTATATCTATAATCACTGGCGCAATACTAACTTGATTACCGTCTAGAGAAACCTTAATTAGATTCTCATTAATCCAGTATCTATTGGTTTTAACATCTCTAATTATAGGTAGATAAGATAAAGTAGGAAAATACTTTTTAAATTCCTGATTTAATCGATGATTGAGAGCATGATTTTGTAATTTATCGCCAAAAGGAAGCTCCCTTTGCCTGCGAAAAAGTGTAATATACTGAGCGCCTTGATACTCTTCGTATCCATCCTTAAGATGAAACTCATTATTAATATAGTCTTCCACTAAAACATAAATAGCATAATGATTAGCCAATCCTGCTCGGGATTTAAAACCTCGATTAGCGGCTCTAGTTTTAATGTTCAAATATTGCAATAATTCACTAGAGTTTAAAATGCTATTTCCCTGATTGGGAAAGTAATTATCGATAATTTTAATAATTATCTTGGTGAATTCATGCTTTACTATCGACATCGAAAAGACTCTCCTGTACAAAGTTAGATTCTTGTTTATTTTCGCTTTTTCTACTGTAGCTTTTTTGAGGAGGGAGTAACTTTTCTCCCTTGTATTCTTGCCATCCGAGAACCCGTCGAAGACCAATTTTTAAATACTCCTCTTGTAATTCTATACTAATAGAAATTCTTCCCAAGCGTTTAGCTACAGCTGCAGCTGTAAAAGTTCCTGCAAATGGATCAAGCACAATTCCACTCTTGTCAGTGCTGGCCAGAATAATTCTTTCTAGCAATGATTCAGGTTTTTGTGAGGGATGATTTTCGTATTCATCCATGCGATATCTTACCCTAGGGAAATACCAGACATTGCCCGGTACTTTCTCTGTATTGTATTGACTGGGAATCGCTTTTCTATAATCAATTAGTTTTCGTTTTGCTCCAGTTTTTGCTTCTATCTTAATATCCTTTGAATTAAAAGTGTAATTATTTTTATCTTTGACACAATGCAGTATTGGTTCATACATAGAACCAAAGTATTTTGTTGCTTGTACTCCTGAACTATCATAATGCCAGATAATACGACTAAGAATCGTCATTTTTTGTCTTAAGTAAAGATCAAAGTAAGGCATTGCTTGAGTGCTGGCCATAACATATAATGTTCCCTGGGGTTTCAAGATACGAAGACAATGATCAAGAATTTGATTTGCCCAATTTATATAATCATTTTCCGATTCCCATTTGTCGTAAAAATCGGCAAAGTGCTTACCTATATTATAGGGAGGATCTAGAAAAATTAGATCTACAGAATTAGAGGCAATCTCACTGGATAAAATCGGCAAAGAATCACCATAAAATATAACTTGCTCATCAGCTTCGTATCGTTTAAACATGATCATTTTTTCAATTTAAAGTAGTTAGATTTTTACTAGGAAATGTCTCAATTTTTAACCTCCTTAGCGATTAGGATAATTGACAGACTTTCTCATAAATATGAAGTATAACCTAATTTGGTATTGATGACCGACTTCTGACGACCGACTCCCCACAACAAAAACTTGGATTTTTAAGCCTTTAAATATTTTAATATGAGTCAGTATCCTGCGGTCTAATAATCGGGACGAATTATTTCTAGTAAATTTCTAGCCACTGCTTCCACTACAGTTATAGGAACAGCGTTTCCGAATTGTTTTTTAGCGATGGCTGACTGTTGATGATAGATAAAATTATCGGGGAATCCTTGTAATTTACGCGCATCTTGAGGAGTAATTTCTCGAAACTTTTTGGGTTTATAGATTTTCTTTAAAAACAATTGTTTGTATTCTTGGGGATGAGTAGCGGTAATTGAAATAGTAGCAATATAATCTTTAGCACCCGTAGCGGTTAGGGTAGGAATAATATCGGCCGTCGGTAAAATAATCCGATAAATGCCGTTAATTCCCGTCATATTTTTCGAGTTAATGAATTCATACTTACCCTCCTGGGTTTGCCAACAAATCCCCAGAGAAACTAACTGATTTAGTTCCTCGATTTTTAGGTCGGGTATAATTTCCAAAAAAGCAGAAAAAGCCACGGGATGACCATCTTTTTCGCCATACTTTTTACTGCGTCTTAATTTCAGCAAAGCTAAACAGATACTTTTTTGTCGTTCCGTAGTTTTGATAATATCCCAAGAATGAATAGTTGTGTGACCATTTCTTAAATCAGAAAAAATAAAGAAGTCATTTAATTCATCTTCTTTTTGAAAACGAGTTCTCGATGGAGGAACAAAACCATTAAATAAAGTATCCACGGATAACTTGACTTTCTTAACTGGTTGAATATTCTTGATGTCTTCTAAAATATCCAAAACCTTCGGATGGATACCCAAAGGTAAAGGAAATTTAAACCGATCATAGTTTTCTATATTTTTTCTAATTCCTACGATAAAAACTCTCTCGCGATTCTGGGGTAAACCAAAATCGTAGGCATTTAATAACTGCCAGTAAACTTGATAACCACAGCTGGTTAATTCATCGATAATTAATTGTAAATTCTCCCGATTGCGAGGACTAGCCAACCCACTGACATTCTCGAAAATAAAGCTTTTCGGTTGACTTTTCTGGACTAATTTAATCACATCAAACCAGAGTTTTCCCCGGGGATCCTCAAATCCCCGTAAACATCCCGCCACCGACCAAGGTTGACAGGGAACGCCGCCGACAATAAGATCGAGATTATCGGGTAAATTGCTGATTTTACTCACATCTCCGAAAGCAATTTCATCGCTGTTGAGATAGCTAATAAAATTTTGTTGATAAACTTGGATGGCCTGTTGATCAATTTCTGAATAGCCTGAACAACGTCCTCCCAATTTCTCCAAAGCGATTCTAAACCCACCGATTCCCGCGAATAAATCGACAAAACGATACTGGGGATGGGTAATAACTAGATGTAGGGGTAATTGGGTTTGTGTGCTGACTTTAACTGTGGTTTTCAAGGGTCAATAATTCCTTTTCACCGTCTGGGAAGATGCCTATTTGTACTAACTATTTTAGTATAACTTAAGAGTTTTTTTCTAGAGATCTCCTCTCCTGCAAATTTCCTGTCTCCTGACTTGAAAGAGGGTGTGGGGTGTGGGGAAGGACACCTCTTTCATCTCTGGTGGTGAAAATTTTTTCATCGAGACTGACTCCTGACTAACTACGACAATTTTTGATTTTTGCAGGAGATCTATCGAGTCGAGGAATACTCGTAGTCTTCGATAATATGGAGAAGTCGCATAGCTGAACTACAGGATTCTTCTAAAATTTCCTGTTTCTCCTGAGAATCTTCGATTAAATCCTCAGATACCAGACGCAGAGAACCTAAAAGACTATTAAGACTGCTTCTCGCTTCGTAGGATAAATAAGCTTTTCTTTTTTGCTCATCTTCCCTATTCTTAGAGTCGGCCTCTTTGCTATCACTAAATTGCAGAGCGTGTAAACGGGCATAATGACCACCTTGAGCTAATAATTCCTCGTGATTGCCGATTTCTGCCACTTTTCCCTTGTCCAGCACCACAATTTGATAGGCTTTTTGAACAGTGGAAAGACGGTGAGCGATCACAAGAGTAGTCCGCTCGCGACAGAGTTCATCGATCGCTTTCTGTACTAAACGCTCAGAAATCGTATCCAAAGCACTGGTGGCTTCATCGAGAATGAGAATATCCGGATCTCGCAGTAAGGCACGAGCGATCGCTAATCTTTGTTTTTGTCCTCCCGAAAGTCTCACTCCCCGATCGCCAATTTCCGTATCCAGTCCTTCCGGCAGTTTGGAGATAAACTCGTAGGCATTCGCCCTTTTTGTCGCTGCTAAAATTTCTGCATCACTAACATCGCTTAATCCGTAGGCAATATTAAAACGGAGAGAATTATTAAAGAGAAAAGTGTCTTGACTGACTATTCCCATGGCTTTTCTCAGAGATTTGATCTCATAATCCCTTAAATCTTGACCATCAAAAAGAATTCTTCCGGCTGTAGGATCATAAAAGCGTGGTAATAAATCAGCAATTGTCGATTTTCCCGCCCCCGAAGCACCGACAAGAGCGATCATTTTTCCTTTTGGAATCCAAAGATCGATGCCCTTGAGAACTAATTCTTGATGACCAGGATAGGAAAATTGGACGTTATCAAAATGAATACCCGTCTCTAATCTTTGATAGGGAATAGAGCCATTGCTAATAAATGGTTTATTCTCTCGAATGAGAAAATCCGCTACCACCTCTACTGCGGAAACATCACCCAATAGACTACTCCTAGCAGCGTTAATTTGACCAACTATCGGCAGGGCCCGGAAAAGTACATAGAGATAGGTTAATAAAATCGTCGCTAAAGCTTGCAGTTGTTCATTAAAAAGATAACGACCAGCAATGATAATTAAAGCAATAATAATTACCCCACCGATCTCATTGAGCGGGGCGATTACAGCATTATTAGTCTGGGCATCTAAACCCGCTTTCTCCCGGGCTTCGATATCTTCCACAATAGATTCTAATTCGTATCTTTCATTGCCTACCGCTTTAATTAGGCGAATTCCAGTTAACAGTTCCAACAGTTTATTAGTTTGCTGTTTAGCCGTTAGGGTGATAATCTCTCCAAACTTTTTCGATCTCTTGACAAAGTATTGATTAAGCAGAGCTAAAAGGCCACCCAAAAGACTAGAAAGAATAGTTAATTGCCAAGAAATTGATAATAAAATAGCCAAGTACATGAAAGCTGTGGCGATAATCTTAACCAGACCAATGTAATTTCTAATTGATCCCACGGCTCGATTAATCTCCGACATGAAACGATTAAAAATATCTCCTATTTTACTTTTTACATAATAATCTATATCCACTTCTAGCAGCAGAATAACTGAATCAATTCGCATATCTTTTGCCATAATTAAAGACAAGTAAGTGCCTAGCAAATTACTGACAAAATTGGTAATATGCTTGAGAATTAAAATTAATAATATCGCCGCAAACATCCAGAAAAAACGAGTATCGACCGAGAAAATCTCAAAAACTGAGAGCAGCTTTTTGATAATTTGGGGGGCATTTTTTAAGAGATCATTTTCGGGATTAATAAAAGAAATTAGTAAGGGGATAACTAAAACAGTTCCTACCCCATTAAATACGGTACTGGCAAAGCCTATAATAATGCTGGAAACCACTAATATCCAGTGTTTCAGCGTATATTTAAGGAGAATTTGATTAGGATTCATCGCAAGTAATAAAGTAAATAGTCAACGGTCAATTATCCTACTCCCTACACTCTAATATTTCCCTTCCAGAGAAGTAATTATGCCAGAGAGAGTTGTCGCCATGGCGGTGGTACTATAGGAGGCGATACAGCGCTCTCTCGCTTTTAGTCCTCGTGCATTAGCCGAGTCGAGATCTTTAAAAACTTCTCTAATTATGACAGCTAGTTGCTCTGGCGATCGAGGTTCGACTAAATAGCCAATATCAGCTAAAATTTCGGGAATATCCGCCACTTTAGTGGAAATAATCGGTTTAGCCATCGCCATACCATCGGTGAGTTTAATCGGAAATTGGGCGTTAGCCGTGGCTTCATCCCTCTGGGGAACGATAATAGCATGAGCAGCGGCGATAACTTCTGGCATTTGATCGATCGGTTGAGCAGGTAAATGAATTAACCAAGGTTGACCTTTTTCTAGCAAACTATCCAGATAGCCATCCCCGATTTGGCGACCTCCCACCACCACCAATTTAAAATCAGGATCACCAATTTGATCTAAAGCGATTAAGACATCTTCTAAACCTTTGTGGGGTCTAGCTGTACCGGGGAACATTAAGATTTTATAGGCAGATAAACCGTATTTTTGACGACAAGCAACGGGATCGTAGAGATTGGGATCGAAAAGTTGCGTATCCTTGCCATTCGGTAAATAAATCCCCCCATAACGCTTTTGCAAAAATTGATTATTAACCGTCACCGCATCGGCGCGGTTAATTAAATTTTCCATCCAACGCAGATAGAGAGGGTGATTCGGATCCCTAAGCGCACCATTTTTTTTGAGGATATCCCTAGCTAATTGTCGGGGATGGGGACGATAGGACCATCGATCGCCACCAAACCAACTCATTTCCCAATCGTCAATATCGAGAATTAGGGGCCGTGGGGAAAAAAAACGTTTCAGTAAACCGATGCCGAAACTGGTGGGACGGGGTTTAACCGCATAGATAATCTCTCCGGAGAGGCGATCGAGTAAAGTTTTGATCTGGCCAAAAAACTGGGGATAATTATTGCCTTTGACCGATACCACCGGTAAATTCTGCGGTGGGGTGGGATAGATTTCCCGGCCAAAAATCGGGCCATAGATCGTCACCTGACAGTTTAGCTGTTGCAAGACTTGAGCAATCAAATAGACTCTTGTGCCACCACCACCGGATAAATCTGGTGCTAAAACAGAGATTTTTTTGTTCACGATCGCCGCTCAATCCAGATCATTTAGCACGATAGGAAAATGTTAATCAATGTTAACGTTTTTGTCAATCTTAGGCGAACTTAAGATTAATGCCCCCCGGAGATAGACTAGACAAAGAAAACTAACATATACATAGCCGAGACGACTAACTGAGTAAACATCACTGGTAAACCGTAGCGCAGAAAGGTATGAAAAGTAATTTTGCCCCCGTGTTGTTCAGCGATGCCGGCGGCGACAATATTAGAAGAAGCCCCCACTAAAGTACCATTACCCCCTAGGGTGGCCCCATACATCATCGCGTAGAAAAGCGGTAAAACTTCCGGGGGAAAAGAACCGGCATAATCGGGAGAAAGAACCTCTGTCCCGACTAAATTAACATTAACAAGGTACTGTTTCAGTAGTGGAACCATGGCCACCACTAGGGGAATATTCGGAACTACACTGGAAATAAAACCGACAAAAAACAGTAAGACTAGAGAACCTAAAAAGATATTTTTGCCTAAAATTATCGCCAGAAATCCCGATAAACTATTAACTACCCCAGTTTTTTCTAAGCCGCCAATTAGGACAAAAATCGACATAAAAAATAATAGGGTACTCCAGTCCACATCTCGGAGAATATTATGCACCGTATCGATTTTCGATTGCTGGGCTAAAAGTAGGGCTAAAGTGGCCCCCATCAAAGCAACGGCAGCGGGAGCAATAGGTACAGGAAAAGATTCACCGACGACGAATAAAAATAAGACTAAAAAGACGATAATTCCCCCCACCGCTAAGACGCGAGGATGATTAATTTTCGGATGGGGTAAGTCTTCTAAATGCTCGAATTTTGTCCGCCAGATTTTCGGGAATAACCAAGGTAACATAACCAGAATGGTAATGACTGCCAAGGCACCACCTAAACTCAAACGCTGTAGGTATTCCATGAAGGTGATATTAATAGAATCACCGACGATATAAGTAGCGGGATCACCAACAATAGTTAATAACCCGGAACTGTTGGCCACGAAAACCATCAGGATTAAGAGCGGCACAAAATCCACACCGATATCTTGAGCTAAGGGGGGAATCAGCGGGGCTAATAACATCACCGTGGTAGCGTTGGGTAATACCGCACAGATTGGGGTAGTAATGGCAACAATTCCTATTAGTAATAATTTGCCATTTCCCTTGGCTAAAAGCACCATTTGTGCTGCTAAATAATCAAAAATTTTCGTTGGTTCAAAGGCTCTCACTAACACCATTACCCCAAAAAATAGGGCAAGAGTAGCATAACTGCGACTGATATAACCGATCGCCTCCTGGAGAGTCATGATATGGGTAAAAACTAAGATTAAAGCTCCTAGTAAAGCCGCTACGGTAATATGAAGCCACTCGAACATAATCACCACAATGACTGCAATAAAAGTCATTGCAGCAATCCACATTGGTAAAGATTCCAGCATTTTTGATCCTGTTTTTACTCTTGGTTTCTCGATACGACTAAAAGTTTGCTCGAAAAATGTACAGCAAACTCATAGAAAATATGGTTATCTACGGAAAATCTTAAAATTGTTGTGATCGGTAATCTGGCATGAGAATCTCCATAAACAATGTCTCCTGTAAGTTATGACTATCAAGTAGTACCAGCGACATAACTGAACCGATCAAGACATTACTAGGAATGTAGTGATGTTTCAGTCTTCCCCCCCACGCCGACGAAGTTAGCTGACGGGCTAGGATAGAGAGATATCCTTTTCTAGGCTAAAAAATCTAGAAATACGCCCCAAATGTGGTTCCTCCGCTCCGAATTTGTCTAGCTAATATCTAGCACATAAACTTGGATTAGGCTGACTTACTCTATTTAGTCATCCACCATAGCATACTAACCCCAAAAAAAACGATATAGCTCTATACTAGACCTATCCTCTCGCTTATCCCCCAGGTTGCTAGGATAGAACAATGATCAGCTAATAGCTAACGACTGACCGCCATAGCAGCCACATCAGAAATTTCTATGAATAGAAGACCTCGTTATACTCCTCCCCGATCGCGCGATCGTGATTATGACCGATCCTATGGCGATGACTCCCGCGCTTCGGCTGCTGGGGGCCTATTAGCAAAATTAAACTATGCCATGATCGCCCTGATTGGTGGTATTTTTGTACTAGGAGTGGGTCTCGGTCTGGTATTCAGTTCTACCGCTAATTTTAGCCCCGAAAACGTCGCTTCCCGAGAAGTAATTGATCGCAGCGCCCCCAATGCAGAATTATGCGTGCAATTTGGGGCTAGTGCCATTGTCACCGATTTGCGGGTTTATGTCACTCTTAACCCCTTTAATGTTTTTGTTACCCAACCAGTCATGCAACCCGGTTGCGTTTTGCGACGCAATAACTGGTCAATTTTAGAACAACAAAAATTAGTCGATGGACAGCAGGTACAAAGTTGTAAAAACCGGATGAATACCTTTGGTTATACCGGCCCCTTGGAAGGCAAACCGAAAATCGATTGTATCTTCCAAAATGAAGCCGGGGGCAATCTTTTTGTTAATCCCGCCGGTGCTGTTGGCCCCAGACCAGATACAGATAAATTCTAAACCAGAAAATATCTTTCTCCTGACTGCTGACTTGAAAGAGGGTGTGGGGTGTGGGGTGTGGGGTGTAGGGAAGGAAACCTCTTTTATCTGTGGGGGTGAAATTTTTTCATCGGGACTGACTCCTAATTAACTACGACAATTTTTGATTTTTACAAGAGGTCTAATGAGTTAGCCATTGGGCCGTAGTCACCACAAAAATTCCGCCGGCTTTTTTTAAAAAAGGCTGAATTTTATCGATCAGACGACCAAGTTGTTCGTCACTATTACAAACCGTCATAATGTAGTTACTACTGTAATCACAATCCAAGTCATCACAGGATAAACCTCGATCACCTTTTCCCGAAGTACTGCCAAAGACGGTATAACCGGAAACTCCGACAACATCAAGAGCGCTTAAGGTTTCTTCCAAAAAAGCATGACTAACAATTATATCTACTTTTTTGACAGTTTGTAGGGAAGGATGCGGGGATTCAAGCATGGTAGTTAAGTAAAAAAGGGACAAGTGAAAGAGAAAAATTTTGACAGGAATTATTCAAAACCCGCCGGGCTTTTTAGACTCCACAGCCAATGATTTTGATCATCTCTAGGTACAGAGGAATACCGATGATGATATTGAAGGGAAAAGTTAAAGCCAAGGCCATAGAAACGTATAAACTAGGATTAGCTTCAGGAACAGTCATTCTCATGGCCGCAGGAACAGCAATATAAGAGGCACCGGCACACAAAACAGCGAATAATAAAGCATTGCCCTGTTCAAATCCGAGAACCTTAGCGATGAGAATTCCCACCATAGCATTGATAAAGGGAATGAACACCGAGAAACCGATGAGAAAAGAACCAGTTTTGCCTAATTCTCGGATTCTTTTCGCCGCCACTAATCCCATATCCAGGAGAAAGAAAGTTAACGCACCATAAAAAATCTCTTGAGTGAAAGGTTCTAATTTTTCCCAACCTTTTTCCCCCGTGAGCATACCAATAATAACACTACCGACTAAGAGAAATACCGAACCATTTAAAAAGGCTTCATGTAAAACTTTTGACCAAGAAAACGCTTCTTCTTCGCCATTTTTCTCTTTAAAGACTCGCACCAGGATTAAACCCACTACAATCGCCGGCGATTCCATTAAAGCTAAGGCCGCTACCATGTGACCGCCATAGGAAATATGAAGTTTTTCTAAAAAAGAACTGGCGGTGATGAAAGTAACGGCACTAATGGAACCATAGGCTGCGGCGATCGCTGCTGCATTGGCACTATCGAGTTTAATTTTCAGGATAAAGAAAGTGTAAATGGGAACGATGCAAGCCATAACCACAGAGGCAATCAAAGTTAAAGCGATTTGGTTATTGATGCCACTTTCCGCTAGTTCATAACCTCCCTTGAAACCAATCGCCATCAAAAGATAGAGAGAAAAGAGTTTAGGCAGTGGTTGGGGAATCTCTAGGTCGGATTTAAAAAATACTGCCAGCATTCCCAAGAAAAAGAACAAAACCGGCGGATTGAGAATATTGAACAGGATTAAGCTGCCATCCATAGGTTTGCGTACATTGAGTTATTTCAATCTATACTATTCGATTTTGGGAATACTGGGAAAATGTTAAGAACCGGATTAAAACGCTTAACGATGGCCGCCCAAAAAAATTAAGATGGGTGATGTTTCAGTGATCGGTGATCAGTTATCTTGAAACCGTCAGCTTTTCTCCCCTCTCCCCCTCTACAATAATTACTCGCAGCCAGGAATCACTTGGGTTAATATCATACTTTGTGCCTTTTGTCAAAAAAACTTTTTTTTTGCAATAAAACTACACAAAAAAAAGATCATCGTTGTGGGTGAAATTGACTGATTTAACCGTCTTAATTGGGATTACCTTCTAGGTGTGGCAATGGTTGAAACCTTTGCTGCCCAAAAAAGCACAGAATAACCCATTATGAAATTCAGTAAAATCGCTGTAACTATGATAACATCGTTGTTAAATAAAAATCTTTCTCAATTAATTCTTAAGAATTTATAAATATTGCGGAATGTTAATTTAAATATTCTCAAGTTTTTGGAGTCAATAAATAACTTTTGCTTATATTTGTCAGAAAATAGAACTCCTGCAAAAATCCCACATCTACTATTGGATTCAGGAGACAGGATTCAGGAGACAGGAGATTATTTTTATTTATTCTCCCTTCTCCCCACACCCCACACCCCACACCCCACACCCTGCTCCCTTCCCCGATCAATGGCAAAAATCCAGCTTAAAACCCCAAAATCAGAGCATCTTGCCGCCATGGTGGCACTCGATCGCACCAGTCTCGGCGGTATCTGGACGTTATCGGGATATCAACGGGAATTAGACAGCCCCAACAGTGAATTATTAATTCTTACCCTGGACCGGGATAGCGAAACCCTAATCGGATTGGCTTGTTTTTGGGCAATTCTCGAAGAAGCGCATATTACCCTCCTGGCAATTTATCCCGACTATCAAAGACAAGGATTAGGAAAACTACTTCTCTACAAACTTCTGGAGAAGGCTGTACAAAGACAACTGGAAAGGGCTACGCTAGAGGTGAGGGTATCGAACCAGTCAGCGATCGCGCTCTACGAGCATTTTGGCTTCCGCATCGCTGGAGAGCGTAAAAATTATTATCCGCAAACTGGCGAATCAGCCCTAATTTTCTGGCGCAACGATCTACAAACGGCCGCTTTTCAGGAACAATTAAGCAAGTGGCGACAAGAAATCCTTTCCAGACTGGTGCGGGGAGAGTGGCAATTAGAGGAAGAAACCAGAGCCAAAATAGATACCATGGGGATGCAATGATTACTTACAAGCTTAAATCAGGTCGAGGTTAGGGAAAAATGAGGATTTTAGTGTTGGCGTGGGAATTTCCACCGCGATTAGTGGGCGGTATCGCCCGTCATGTCGCTGAACTCTATCCCGAAATCGTCAAACTCGGTCATGAAGTCCATTTAATCACGATCGAATTCGGTCAGGCCCCCAGTTACGAACTGGTCGAAGGCATTCACATCCACCGCGTCCCCGTACCCCCCGGCAATGACTTTTTCCATTGGGTGGTCAACATGAATAACAGCATGGGGCAACAGGGCGGCAAACTAATCGCCGAATACGGAAAATTTGACCTTGTTCATGCCCACGATTGGTTGGTAGGGGATGCGGCCATTGCCATGAAACATCTCTTTAAAATACCCCTGATTGCCACTATTCACGCCACGGAATACGGACGTTATAACGGACTGCACACCGACACTCAACGCTATATCGCCGGCAAAGAGGGAACCCTCGTCTATAATGCTTGGCGCATTATCGTCTGCACTGGCTATATGCGTCATGAAGTCCATCGGGCTTTGGGCGCACCCTGGGATAAAATCGATGTGGTTTATAACGGTATTCGGGCCGAGAAAAAGCAAAGAGACCCTAACTTTGATTACCGAGCTTTTCGTCGTCAATATGCCCAAGATCACGAAAAAATCGTCTATTACGTCGGGCGTATGACCTTTGAAAAGGGGGTTTCGGTGTTACTCAACGCTGCCCCAAAAGTCCTGGCCCAGACCGAGGGTCAAACTAAATTTGTCATTATCGGTGGCGGCAATACCGACAAACTCAAACAACAGGCCTGGCATCTCGGTATCTGGCATCATTGTTATTTTACGGGCTTTATGTCCGATGAAAACCTCGATCGCTTCCAAACCGTGGCCGATTGTGCCGTTTTTCCCAGTCTTTACGAACCTTTTGGCATTGTCGCCCTGGAAAGTTTCGCCGCTAGGGTTCCCGTGGTAGTTTCCGATACCTGCGGTTTTCCCGAAGTTGTCCGTCATGGCCAAACGGGAATTGTCACCCGCGTCAATAATCCTGATTCCCTCGCTTGGGGCATTTTAGAGGTTTTAAATAATCCCGAATACGCTCAAAAATTAGTTAATAACGCCTATGAAGACCTAGAAAAACGCTTTCATTGGGCGAATTTAGCCCGTCAAACCGAGACAGTATATGGTTTGGTTGTCCAAGAACGACAACTGGTAGAATGGCGTTAATCAGGGAGCGGTTTTTTAGCCGTCAGCCGTCAGTATTAGAGGCCAGTTTATACCCTAAAATAACAAAGGCACAACTTAACTTCTCCAAATATGACTATGAAAGCAGCTGAAATTATGACCACGGAGGTGGCCAAGATTAAGGGTTCTGAAACCGTTGCCAAAGCGGTACAATTGATGAGAGAAAAGAACATTAGAACTCTCATTGTTGATCGTCGTCACGATGAAGATGCTTACGGAATTATCACCGAAACCGATATTGTCTATAAAGTCGTCGCTTTCGGTCAAGATCCGCAAAAGGTGCGCGTTTATGAAGTGATGAGCAAACCCTGCATCGTGATTAATCCCGACCTCGGGGTTGAATATGTGGCCCGCTTATTTGCTAATACCGGTATTCGTTTCGCACCGGTAATTAAAGGCGGTTTACTCGGTGTTATCTCTGTTAGTGACATCCTCCATAAAGGTAACGCCGTCGAAAAGCCCCGCAGTCTTGATTTAGAAGCGGAGATTATCAAAGCTAGAGATATTGCCCGGGCAGTATGTGCTGAAAAAGGGGGAAATTCTCCCGATTGTGCCGCAGCTTGGGATGTTGTTGAGGAATTACAGGCAGAATTGGCACACCAACGCGCTAAAAAACCGGAAAAAACTTATTTTGAGGAATACTGTCAAGAAAATCCCGATGCTTTTGAAGCTCGTATTTATGACACCTAATCCCCATGGGTTTTCGGTATTCTCCGATACCTCAAACTTTTAATCCGGCAAAAGTAGTGTATAAAGGTTTTATTTGTTAATAATCGAGGAAAAACTATGGCTGATCTATTTGTCATCGCCTATGAGGACGAATTTAAAGCAGAAGAAGTTCGTTTAACTTTGGCTAAACTGCAACGGGAACATCTCATCGAGCTAGAAGATGCCGCCGTAGTGGTTAAAAACAAAGATGGCGAGATTAAACTCAAGCAAGCGGTCAATTTAACGGCAGCGGGAGCCGCTAGTGGCAGTTTCTGGGGATTATTAATCGGAATGCTCTTTTTCTCCCCTTTATTAGGGGCCGTCCTCGGTGCTGCTGGTGGCGCTTTGGGAGGTGCTTTAAGTGATATCGGTGTGGATGACAATTTTATGCGGGAATTGGGAGAAACCATGCAGCCCGGTACATCTGCTCTCTTTGTTCTCGTCCAAAAAGTTACCCCCGATAAGGTCCTCGATGAAGTGGCCCCCTACGGAGGTAAAGTATTACGCACTTCTTTGACCAAAACCGACGAAGCAGAATTACAGAAAATTCTCGACCAAAGAGGTGTTAAACCCGAAATCGTTTAGGATATGGGTCCATAAAAGCCAGAAAAAGGGAATATATTTCCCTTTTTACTTTTTGAGCAAGAATGGGTTTAGTCTCACAACCACAGCAGCTATAAAATAAGAAACAATCAATAATTATTAATGAACTTTAAGCTTTGATCGAGAATAAAAGTGCTTCAGTGTCGTAGTATTTATTCGTTAATCCCATTGATTGCATTTCTAATCTTTCGGTGACACGAATTGAGCGATAATTATCGGGATTAACCACCGCCTAGATAATCGGCAATTGTAAGGTGATTAAGCCGTATTCTAGAATAACTTTAGCCGCTTCGGTCATATTATCCTTGTCCCCAATAGACATCGACCTAATATTATCTCAAGATCAAAAGTCTCTCTAGTTAAGGAATCTACCCGAATAAAAATTATTTTAATTGCCTCATATTTTTTCAGTGAAATTGAATTAGCAACGATAGATATACATTTCAGCTATCGAACCACTTAATTAGTACACAGGCTAAAAGCAAACTGTGACTGGGTTATAATTTTTGGAGATGTCTATTGGTAGGAGCAGTAGGAGCCAGATTAGGGAACTCACCCTACAAGATTGCGCTCTGCTACGCAGTGCCTTTGGCATCGCACTATTTTGCAAGGGGCAAGCAATTATTGTAGGTTGGGTTGACCCAAGGAAACCCAACAAAGAGTAACCTTTGGGGTGGTTGGGTTTCGCTTTTTCCAGCGAATTGAGCTATTTTCGCGCCAGTATTGTTTCGCTCAACCCAACCTACGAGGCTAAAGATAGAAAACTGCTGCCATTCAGGGGTAGGACGAAAGCCAGCTAACGTCAGAGTTGAGCGGCAATCAACCGACTCGAACTCAGCACCAATATCTCCTAATTGTCCGCTCCAACGCCGTTTTGGGCTGCTGATTCTACGGCGCAACTAATTCTGCTCTCTAATACAAAAGGTTTATTCACAAACCAAAACCTCAAGCTTTGACTAATTCTAGGAATGCAATATTGCCGTTGTCTTCAAAGAAAGTCCGTTTGTTCGCTATCTCTAAAGCTGAAATCTCTTTAGCTACATCCGCTAACTGACTTTCAGTACGATAAATGAGCTGCCACTGCATAAATGTTTCCATGTATCCAACTTCTCGATGATCGGGAATAAAATTAGCGACCAGTAGTTTTCCTCCTGGTCGCAGCATATCAAACATTATCTTAGTCAATCGTGTAGCAAATGGTTGTGATAAGTAGTCATACAACCCCGCTGCATACACTAAATCTAGATTCTCAAAGGATTGCTTTTGTCGAACTAACGTTGTCACTGAACCTCGAATCGTCTGAATAGAACCATTGTCAAACTCACGATCAATGACCTCAAGCGATAGAGGATCTTGGTCAAAGGCAACAAGCTGACCAATGCTTCCTTCTTGAACTGCTACAGATTCTTTGGCTTCTCGCAAGTGTCCACAAGCAATAGAGAGAATCCGAGTTGGGTGTGTTGCCTCAGACGCAACATCATCGATCGTTCTGGCTAACACATCCTTCCTCGCTTTGACACTGCTAGATATGGGACTATTCACACAATGTTCAAGAATTTCTCTACCAAGGGTCGCTAGATTTTGGGATGGCTGCTTGAACCCGTAGATAAAATCGAGTAATTCTGCATCTCCAGCATAGCCTCGTGGCTTGCTGAAAGAGTGGTAAGTAAACGGACACTGATGAATCAGTTGGGTTACGGGATGACCGAGAAATGTGGTCTGGGCAAAATCTCTCCACTCGGTGGCAGGATAACGATTCTTGATCTCCCTCATACCAAGAATGACGTGATCCATACCCGCTTTGGCATTGCCAGAAAGTAGCATGGCTTGTGCATCATCCATCAAAGCATATCCTGCGGCTTGGATTGAATTAGTATCAAGTTGCATGAGTGATTGTGATGTGTGAACTTAATCTGGACAACATTCCGAAACCTTGAACACCTACAGATAACTTAAGTGAACTGCCTCAACCGAGATTTGAAGCAGCCCAACTACATATTATGCGAAAACTTTCTATATAACACTCTCCAGAGTAACGATAGGGGTCAACTTCCTGCATATCACCCCGTCATACAACATATATACTCATTTGTCAATAGGTAGTAATATTTAATCTACTTATACTTCGGGTTTTGGTCTGAAAATGGGCAAGGGGATGACCACGAGCCTAGGGGATTATGCAAGGGTGAACCACTTATCGGCAGGTTTCCAGGCCGCTCCCCAATAACTGATCACTGAGAGACAGCTAAACTAAAAAGCCGTGCTAAAATCAGCATATCTAGGGTCGCTTGTGTAGGTGATGGATAGGCTATGTTTGAAAGATTTACGGAAAAAGCCATTAAAGTAATCATGCTCGCCCAAGAAGAAGCTCGCCGCCTCGGCCATAACTTCGTGGGAACAGAGCAGATTTTACTAGGACTAATTGGAGAGGGAACGGGAGTTGCCGCCAAAGTCCTCAAGTCCATGGGTGTCAATCTCAAAGATGCGCGCGTGGAGGTGGAGAAAATAATCGGTCGCGGTTCCGGATTCGTAGCCGTGGAAATTCCCTTCACCCCCAGAGCCAAACGAGTTTTAGAACTCTCCCTCGAAGAGGCCCGTCAACTGGGCCATAACTATATTGGCACAGAACACCTCCTTTTAGGACTAATTCGCGAAGGGGAAGGTGTGGCCGCTAGGGTTCTGGAAAATCTCGGGGTGGATCTCTCGAAAGTTCGCACCCAAGTGATCAGAATGTTAGGGGAAACCGCCGAAGTGGCCGCTGGTTCATCTTCCCAAGGTCGCACTAAAACCCCCACTCTTGACGAATTCGGTTCCAATCTCACCCAAATGGCCAGCGAGGGTAAACTCGATCCCGTGGTCGGCCGGCAAAAGGAAATCGAGCGCGTCATCCAAATTCTCGGTCGTCGTACCAAAAATAACCCAGTCCTAATCGGGGAACCGGGGGTAGGTAAAACAGCGATCGCAGAAGGATTGGCCCAACGCATTGCTAACAAGGATATTCCCGACATTCTCGAAGAAAAACGGGTTGTCACCCTCGATATCGGCTTGTTAGTGGCGGGAACCAAATATCGCGGCGAATTTGAGGAACGCCTCAAAAAAATCATGGACGAAATTCGCCAAGCGGGTAACGTCGTCCTTGTGATCGATGAAGTTCATACTCTCATCGGTGCCGGGGCAGCCGAAGGGGCGATCGATGCGGCCAATATTCTCAAACCGGCTTTGGCCCGAGGAGAACTGCAATGTATCGGGGCGACGACCTTGGATGAGTACCGCAAACATATCGAACGGGATGCGGCTCTAGAAAGACGTTTTCAACCGGTTATGGTCGGTGAACCCTCCGTAGAAGAAACGATCGAAATTCTCTACGGTCTCCGGGAACGCTACGAACAGCACCATAAACTAAAAATCTTAGACGAAGCGCTAGAAGCGGCGGCGAAATTGTCCGATCGCTACATTAGTGATCGCTTCTTACCGGACAAGGCGATCGATTTAATCGATGAGGCTGGTTCGAGAGTGCGCTTGATTAATTCCCAATTGCCACCGGCAGCCAAGGAATTAGACAAGGAACTGCGGCAAATTCTCAAACAAAAAGATGACGCGGTGCGCGGTCAAGACTTCGAGAAAGCCGGGGAATTGCGCGATCGGGAAATGGAAATCAAAACCCAGATCCGGAATCTCGCTTCCACCAAAAAAGGCGAAGATGGCAACGATGAACCCTTTGTCGATGCCGAGGAAATCGCTCACATCGTCGCTTCTTGGACTGGGGTTCCCGTCAACAAACTGACCGAAACCGAATCCGAGAAACTGCTGCACATGGAAGATACCCTGCATCAGCGTCTCATCGGTCAAGAGGACGCGGTTAAAGCGGTGTCTCGTGCCATTCGTCGCGCTCGCGTCGGTCTGAAAAATCCCAACCGTCCGATTGCTTCCTTTATCTTCTCCGGTCCAACGGGGGTGGGTAAAACCGAGTTAACTAAAGCTCTGGCCGCTTATTTCTTCGGTTCTGAAGATGCGATGATCCGTCTCGATATGTCGGAATACATGGAACGGCACACGGTTTCTAAGTTAATCGGTTCGCCTCCGGGTTATGTTGGTTACAACGAAGGGGGACAATTAACGGAAGCGGTGCGTCGTCGTCCTTATACGGTGGTGCTATTCGACGAAATCGAAAAAGCTCACCCCGATGTCTTCAATATGCTTCTGCAAATCCTTGAAGATGGACGTTTGACCGATGCTAAAGGTCGCACGGTGGACTTTAAAAATACCCTGTTGATCATGACCTCGAACATCGGTTCTAAAGTGATCGAGAAGGGTGGCGGTGGTTTAGGTTTCGAGTTTGCTGATAATCAAGCTGAGGCCCAGTATAACCGCATTCGATCGCTGGTTAATGAGGAATTAAAACAGTATTTCCGTCCGGAATTCCTCAACCGTCTCGATGAGATTATTGTCTTCCGTCAACTCAATAAGGAAGAAGTCAAGGAAATCGCCGAAATCCTGCTCAAGGATGTGTTTAAACGTCTGACAGAACAAAATATTACTTTGTCTGTTACTGATAAGTTTAAAGAACGCTTGATCGAGGAGGGTTATAATCCGGCCTACGGCGCTCGTCCCCTACGTCGTGCGATTATGCGTCTCTTGGAAGATGTTCTGGCTGAGGAAATTCTCTCCGGACGCGTGGGTGATGGTGATACGGCCATGGTCGATATCGATGAGGAAGGTAAGGTGAAAGTTATTTCCGGTGAAAGACGTGAGTTAATCGCTCCCGTGATTGAATAAGTTCTCACTGGAATTAGTTAAATAAAAGGTGGGCTTTTTGCTCACCTTTTCTCGTGAAAATAGGAGAAAAAGTGCGATGAAAGTCTGGGTTGTGGGTTGTGTATTGTTGTTTTTATTGGTAGAATTTTATCAGTGGGCGAAGGGGTTTATTTTGCCTTTACCTCTCTATATTTTTGCGGGAGCTTTGCTATCGATCGCTTCTAATTATTATCAAGATATGAGCAATTTATTTGCTAGAAATGAACAGGTGTATCAAACTGCTAGTTTAGGTGATATTCCTGACATTTTGACGGCAGAAAACTCGATACCTGTTCTAGAAGAAGGAGAAAATAACCTTGAATAGCTATAATAATCGTCTATTTATGGCTATTTTCCAGTATAAAAGCTTAAAATAAAGATGAAGTAGAATATAATAAGTAGGTAGGTGTTAAAAGTTGTCAGACACCCCCCTTATCAAGCTATCCATTAGTCACATCTTTCTTAACATAAAATTTGACAAAAAGAGAAAAGTGTGCAAGATGGCTCAAGGGGGTTCTATGGGGGGACTAATTTGATGAGATAGTTTCCAAGTCTCGCTGATATCATGTAACCTTCGC
>NZ_JADBTX010000145.1:0-29399 GCF_020245945.1 Microcystis sp. M015S2 | reverse complement strand
TCTAAGACTTTCTGGTATAGTTCACTTATCATTTTCGTTATTTAGGTCATATATAGTAAATATGACTTATCTTTTTTGGGAGTCTGTGTCTGTATTCCATGCTACATAAGCTTTTCAGCTTGCTTGTCCCCCTGTCAGGTTTTTGGTACTATCCAACTCTTGGGATTAGCGGGTGCTGTTTTTGCAGTAGTAGACATAGGGATTTGGATTATATGTATTTTGGTGTTATTATTAATCCCACCAAAAACTAGAAAGATAATTTCACATATGTACTTATCAATATTTACAGAAGATAGTAAGGAAATTGCCGCATTAAGAGACGGTGAAGGAAGTTTAAAAAAAATCTGGTACAAAGGAATTGACAAACAAAATGAAGATGTGAAAAGTACACGAATATTTTGGATAAAACCTATAAGATATTTTATTCCTCTGTATCAAATAGTAAAATCAATGATTGATCATAGAGATAATGCTATTATTGAGATAGAAAATGACTCATTAAAATCGAAACTGCAAACTTTAGATGAATTTCGCCTAGCTAATCAAGTACAGAATACTAAAGTTTTGATGCAAGCACAAGGAGCAGATAAACAAGACCTTTTAAATGAACTTATCAATAATTTATTTGAACATATTCAAAATCAAGAAGTGAAATCTACACGAATGTATCAAATAGTAGAATCAATGATTGATGATAGAGATAATGCTATTATTCAGATAGAAAATGGCTCGTTAAAATCGAGACTGCAAACTTTAGATGAATTTCGCCTAGCTAATCAAGTACAGAATACTAAAGTTTTGATGCAAGCACAAGGAGCAAATAAACAAAACCTTTTAAATGAACTTATTAATGATTGTTTTAAAAATCTTCTTAATAAAATTCAAAATTACAGTAGAAATCCAGAATATAATCCATCCTTCGGTTTTGACTTAGACAATGGTGGACGAAAAGACGTTAACAATATCCCAGAATTACTCGAATTATGTATAGATAATCCCAATAAATTTAAAGAACACATGGACAGAGGAGATTTTGAGCGTTGGCTGGATAATATAGAGATAAGAGAAACAGAACTAGCAAATATAGCTCAGGCAACTCGCGAGAAAACCTTCCCTAACGATAATGAGCGCCTACATTATTTTCTCAGAGAATGCTGTCTAGTCTTGATTGGGAGAAACCCTTAATATTTCCTAACAAAAACTTGATTTGATCGCCAACTACCTACAAGATAAAGAAAGAGCGAATCAGCTAGGAATTTACAAGGGGATAAAAATTAAAATCTTTCTGATTTCAAGCTACCAACGACCGGCGCTAGTCACTGAAAACTGAAAACTGAAAACTGATAACTGATAACTGATAACTGATAACTGATAACTGAAATGACTCGATCCTATTTTGCTACTACCGCTAGGGGACTAGAAGAAATTGCCGCTAGGGAATTAGAATTCCTGGGGGCCAAAGAAGTGAAACCAGTATTCACCGGAGTCCATTTTCAGGGAGATCTGGCCCTACTCTATCGAGTCAATCTTTGGTCAAGAATTATTTTTCGGGTTTTGGTTCCCATTGCCGAAATTCCCTGTGGGGATGGGAAGGAACTATATGATGGCATTCAAGCCATTGATTGGCGCGATTATCTCAGCAGTGAGGAAACTTTAGCGGTACAATGTACGGGAACGAACGATCGCCTCAATCACACCCATTACACCGCTTTAAGCATCAAAAACGCTATTATCGACCAACAGCGTCAACAGGGGAATCCCCGTTCTTTTGTGGATACAGAAAACCCCGACCTGCAAATTAACGCTCATATCGAGAAAAATCGCTGTGTGCTTAGTTTAGATAGTTCTGGCCACAGTTTACATCGTCGCGGGTATCATCGAGCCATGGGAGTCGCACCTCTGAAAGAAAGTCTCGCCGCTGCTTTGGTAGAATTATCGGCATGGCAGGATGATATGGCGCTTTTGGACCCTTTCTGTGGTTCGGGAACCATTGTCATCGAAGCGACGTTAAAAGCTTTAAATATTGCCCCCGGTTTATCCCGTTCCCAGTTCGGATTTCAGAAATGGCCAGACTATCAACCGGATTTATGGCAATCTTTGCTTCAGGAAGCTAAAGAAAAACAAAAATTTCAGCTAAATGCGCCAATTTATGCTAGTGATGCCGATTACGAGGTTTTGCGTCAGGCCGAGGATAATGCCTATTTTTGTCAAGTACAGGACCATATTAATTTTAGCTTGCAAAGCATCACCGACTTAGAACCGGCGAGCGATCGAGGGATTATTCTCTGTAATCCCCCTTACGGCAAAAGATTGGGTAATACCGAAGAATTAGGCTCTTTATATAAATCCTTCGGTGATGTCTTAAAACAGAGGTTTAAGGGTTGGACAGCCTATATTTTATCGGGAAACAAAGAACTGACTAAACAAATCGGTCTGCGTTCTTCCCGTCGCACTCCCTTGTATAACGGTTCTCTGCCCTGTACCCTCTTAAAATATGAGTTGTATTAACTACATCAAAACCTTGAGACTGTCAAGGGCTAAATGAACATTTTGACGAACTGAGGCAGCAGAAGTGTGTAGATCCAGACGTTCAGCATCGGTCAAACGCACTTCCAGAATACTTTCCACACCCCGACAGCCTAAGCGACAGGGAACCCCCAAATAGACATCCTGTAGGCCGTATTCACCCTTAAGATAGGCTGCCGCCGGCAGTAAACGGGATTGATTTCTCAATATCGTCTCGACCATTATACAGGCAGAGGAAGCAGGGGCGTAATAAGCGCCGCCAGTTTGCAGTAATTTGACGATTTCAGCCCCACCATTGCGAGTTCTCTGCACTAAACGATTAATCGTCATCTCGTCCATTAATTCGGTAATCGGCACACCACTGACAGTACAGTAACGGGGTAGGGGTAACATTAAATCACCGTGACCACCCAAAACCATAGCATGAACGTCGGCGGTACTAACCCCCAATTCCATAGCGATAAAGGTTTGTAAACGGGAAGAATCAAGGACCCCCGCCATTCCCATCACTCTTTGGGGGGGTAAACCCGTCGCTTGCCAAACTAGATAGGTCATCACATCCAGGGGATTGGTGATGACGATAAAAATGGCTTCCGGAGAATACTGGAGGCATTTAGTGGCGGCCTCGACGACAATTTTAGCATTGACATTCATGAGATCATCGCGACTCATGCCCGGTTTTCTGGCTAATCCAGCCGTAATCACGACAATATCCGAGCCTGCCGTGTCTTCATAGTTATTAGTGCCGATAATCTCGCTGTCGTGCAGTTCTATGCCCTGGGCTTCCATCAAATCTAGGGCAATACCCTGGGGCAAACCATTGACGATATCGAGGAGAACTACATCGGCGAGGTTTTTTTCGGCGATGCGTTGGGCCAGGGTGCGTCCGACGTTACCAGCACCAATAACCGAGACTCGGGGCGATTGACAGGGGAGGGGTGTATCGTAGAAGTCAACCATGATTTATGGATGAGGCAATATCCTCATCAGGCGGGTTCCAGTTGTTCGAGCTTTAGCCACACACTGGGGGTAGGAACATAGAATTTAATCAAAGCGTAATCATCTTTTACATCCAAGACTTCTGCTGTCGAGTTGAACATATAACTGGGTAAACGGCGATCGCTGGCTAGGGCTTCGAGGCTATTTTCTAGGTTTCCCGTCACCACGCGGACTAAAGCTCCTTTCTTAATTGTAGCTGCCATGTTTTTCTCGTTAAATTTGCTGGGGGTTTCTCCCATAAATTGTTACATATTCGGGCAGACCTCTGACAAGGGCTTTTTCAGTCAACAGTGAACTGATAACCGATACCAAAGGCCGAATCTAAAACCTAATTGGTTAAGCTAAAAGCTTTGATCTACTTAGTTTCTATCCTTCTTTTTAGGTAGGAGAATTGCCAGATTCTTTCTTTTGCATGAGTGCCTGTCGCCCCTTGCCTTCAGAAACTGATAACTGATTCAAGGCTGATGGCTTTTTGGCTTAAGATAAAGTTTAGCCCTCGATCGAGTTCTCGTGTTTTCATGGTTTTACAACTGCGCGTCTACGTTCCCGAACACCCTCTGGTTAAGCATTGGCTGGCGATCGCCCGCGATCAAAATACCCCCTCGGTACTGTTTAAAACAGCGATGACGGAACTAGGGCGCTGGTTAACCTACGAAGCAGCCCGGCAATGGTTGCCGACCCTGGAAACTAGCGTTAAAACCCCTCTAGCGGAATGCCGGGCTACTTTTATCGATCCTAGCGTACCGATAGCCGTAGTCCCGATTTTACGCGCAGGATTAGCCCTGTTGGAAGGGGCGCAAAGTCTTTTACCCCTAGCTAGTACCTATCATCTCGGTTTAGCCAGAAATGAGGAAACCCTGGAGGTGAGTTGTTATTTAAATAAATTACCGGCTAGTTTTGATCCGGCCACGAGGGTGTTAATTCTTGAACCGATGTTAGCCACGGGGGGATCGATTTCAACGGCAATGGCAGAAATTACCGGCAGAGGCGTTGATCCTGCCCTAATTCGCCTGATTTCCGTGGTGGCTGCCCCGCCGGCTTTACAGAAATTGAGTCAGAATTATCCCAGCTTGAACATCTATACGGCTATTATCGATGAAGGACTAAATAGCCGTGGTTACATCGTGCCGGGGTTGGGCGATGCCGGCGATCGAGCTTTTGGAACCTATTAGGAGAAAAACGGATTATGAGTCAGCGAGATGGGTTTGCGGGCGGTTTTTTAGCCGGTGCGATTGTCGGTGGTTTAGTGGGCGGTGTTTTGGGGACAGTGTTGGCTAATCGCAGCCGCCGCGGTTTAGCAGCTGGTGATAATCAGTCCTTTGTGGAGGGTATCCGCCATGGGCGCTTGACTCCCGAGGAAGGCATGGAAATGGCCCGCCGCAGTTTAGAAGATAAAATTGCCCAGTTAAATCTAGCGATCGATGATGTGCGTCAACAGTTAGGATCGGTACAGGAAAACGGCAGCGATCGTTAAATAGGGCTGGCTGAATAAATCTCAAAACCTTTTTGGATAAGCTCTGCCCGCGCATTTAAATTGCTTGTTGAGATGAGGCAAGAGGCAAGGGGCAAGATTTTCCGTTAGAATTAGCAGTAATCAAACACCACGCTTGCAGGAGCTATTATGTGACAGTTGAGGGTGCGGAATGTGGGTTCCAATATCCGTATGAGGCGAAAGTCTCATGTACGGTTCCGAATGGGAGGGGATGGGGGCGACTCTATTCTCGACCCCTAATAATTTCCCTGTTATTATCATTTTTATCTAGCCGACGGCTGACGGCTGACCGCTTCAAGATCACTGATCACTAAAATCACCGCGACGTTGGATCAGGTCTGAGGGGCTAAGATTGGAGACGAAATTGCGAAAAGCTTGACGTTCCTCTTCATCCGCGTCACGATCGACAGGAATAGAAGCGGAAGCGATCACTTCTTCCATTACCCAGACGGGACTGTTGGTACGCAGGGCAATAGCGATCGCATCACTGGGACGACAATCGATTTCTTTTTTGACTTCGCCGCGCTGGAGACAGAGAACAGCATAAAAAGTATTATCTTGGAGAGAATGGATGACAATTTTTTCTAAATCCATGTCCCAAGCTTTAAAAATATTAACGATCAAATCGTGGGTGAGAGGACGAGGGGGTTTTTGTTGTTCGAGGACGGTCATAATGGCCTTAGCCTGATCTTGTCCGATGTAGATAGGTAGGGCGCGACGCTCAGAACCATCCTTCAGCAGTACAATGGGACTGCGAGTGATAGCGTCTAGGGCAATTCCAGCGACTTTCATTTCGATCATGGCTTATGGCTTCTCCAAGATAGAGATTCAGCTAGGGAAGGAGTGGGAAAGCAACCTGAATAATATAGTGCTTCGTTACACTCACAGTATGCCCTAAGATGGCGGAGATTAGCCTCATCTTTAATGAAAAAAATACATCAGCTGCCGTCAGTAGATAGGAGTCAGGAGTCAGGAGTCAGGATACCCCGATCCAATCTTGCTGCTTTTTGCTCCCCACTCCCCGCTCCCCAATTCATAATTCATAATTGATAATTGATAATTCCCTCTACCCACTCCCCACTCCCACTTCCCAACTAAATTACTTAATTTGTGCTACGATAATAGTTTTGGGATAAATTTAAATAGGAGCAGACTGTCTGTATGTCTCGTTATAGAGGACCGCGCTTGCGCGTTGTGCGTCGTTTAGGGGAATTACCAGGCTTAACCCGTAAAAATGCCCGTCGTGCCTATGCACCCGGGCAACATGGCCAGGCCCGCAAAAAACGTTCAGAATATGCCATTCGTCTAGAAGAAAAACAAAAACTGCGTTTTAACTACGGTGTCAGCGAGAAACAATTAATTCGCTATGTCCGCAAAGCTCGCCGGGCTACCGGTTCCACCGGTCAGGTGCTGCTGCAACTCTTAGAAATGCGTCTGGATAATACCGTTTTCCGTCTCGGTATGGCCGGGACAATTCCGGGGGCGCGACAATTAGTCAATCACGGTCACGTCACCGTTAACGGTAGAGTTGTGGATATTGCCAGTTATCAGTGCCGTCCGGGTGATGTGATTGGAGTTAGAAATCAAGAGCGTTCCCAAGATCTAGTCAAAAGAAATATGGAATACCCCGGTTTAGCCAACCTGCCGAGTCATTTGGAATTTGACAAAAACACCCTCGTGGGCAAAGTGAATGGCGTTGTGGAAAGAGAATGGATTGCCCTCTCGATTAATGAACTGTTAGTAGTGGAATACTACTCTCGGAAAGTCTAGGAAAAAAGCCTTTTCCAGATACCTTGAGGACGCAATTGGCAGCGTCCTTATTTTATTGGCTAAATTTAGTATTTTTGATTGTACATGGGGCTGGCTAACATCCGACTGCGAATGGCAGAACCTCAACTGGCTCCCCCTACTGATAACTCCCCTGAACAGTTACAGTTAAGAGAGTGGTCCGTTACCACCCACTTCTAAATGGGATATTATCAACATGAAAAATCAATTATCTCAGCTTTATGAAACTGATTTTAATTTGTGGATTGAGCAAACCGTCAATCACTTTAAAAAGGGCAATTTACAGGCCCTTGATTTAGATAACTTAATCGAAGAAATATCCGATATAGGACGTAATAATAGACGGGAGGTATTCAGTCGTTTAAAAGTTCTCTTGATCCACTTACTTAAATGGCAATATCAATCGGAAAAACGGACTAATAGCTGGATAAATACCATTGATGAGCAAAGAGAACAATTAGAGCTTATTTTTAGGGATAGTCCCAGCTTAAAACCCTATTTAGCCGATATTTTCGCAGAATGTTATCAAAAGGCAGTGCGAGGGACGGTAAATGAAACTAATTTACCAAAAGAAACTTTTCCGGTTGATTGTCCTTTTACCCAAGAACAGGTTTTAAATTGTGATTATTTTCCTGAAAATAGCTTTTGAACAATGGATATAGCAGTTTTAGGAGAAAATCGCCCTGCTGTCAAGACTGATTTTTTTCTTGCCAAATAGCCAAGGCCATTTGATGAACAAATCGCCAAGGTAGATGGTGCTGACGGGCAATAGCGGCACAATCTTCGTATTCTGGTTGTACGGTAATCGGTTGATTAATTGACTCTTTGTAGGCAACTTTTAGCCGAATTTGTCCATAGACAGTATCGATCGATTGTATCTCTCTTTTTAAGATTGATCGCTCTTGAATTGTCCTTCTAATGCCTAAAGTTGTGGTTTCCTGAAAGATCATATTTTCACAAATAGCAATTTTATCCAAGGCACAAATTACTGTCAAAAGTATCCCCAAACGAGATTTTTTCATAGTAATTGCTTGACTAAATACATCTAAAGCCCCTGCTTGTAATAAAGCCTCGCTTAAGTAGGCGATCGCTTGTGGATTTAAGTCATCAATTTGAGTTTCTAAAACTGCCACAGTTTCGATTTCATCTAGCTTTTCTGGTTCTTTTTTCCCTAACCAAAGTCGGA
Source organism: Microcystis sp. M015S2 (assembly GCF_020245945.1). NCBI lineage: Bacteria > Bacillati > Cyanobacteriota > Cyanophyceae > Chroococcales > Microcystaceae > Microcystis > Microcystis sp. M015S2. The sequence continues at coordinate 21,408 of NZ_JADBTX010000145.1, read as the reverse complement.
CAAGATTGGGAATCGGTAAATCTTTTGTACCTGCTCCTAAACCGACCTTTTCTAACTGCATTTTTGGCGTTTTACCGAAACTTTTAGCTAAAGTTGTCACAATAGCTGCCCCCGTGGGTGTTACTAACTCCGCTGCGATGCCATTACTATAAATTGGTACTTGTCGCTGGCTGAACAATTGTACTACTGCTGGCACAGGAACCGGTAAACGACCATGGACGGCCTGAACTGTACCGCCGCCGGTGGGTAGAGAAGAACAGTATAATTCACTCACCGATAGCCAATCCAAACCCAAACAAGTCGCGACGATATCAATAATGGCATCGGTTGCCCCGACTTCGTGAAAATGCACCTTTTCCGGTGCGATCCCGTGAACGGCTCCTTCTGCGATCGCAAGTTGTTGAAAAACCGCTAAACTCCATTCTTGGACTTTCTGGGGTAAATTTGCCTGTTTAATTAAATTTTCAATCTCCGGTAAATGACGAGCGGGGGTATGATGGTGATGGTGGTGATGATCAGCGGACTTCTCGGCAGTGACATCGACGTGAACCTTAGTGGCAATTTGACCGCGACGATGCACTTTTTCGGCCCTTAACTGATATTCATCCTCGATTCCTAAAGTTTTTAGTTGTGCAATCAGGTATTCTAAGGGGACTCCTAAATCTACTAACGCCCCTAAACACATATCCCCGGCAATTCCCGTGGGACAATCCCAATAGGCGACGATTTTGCTATCATGGCTACTATTTACTCTCTCCATCCCGAAAATCCCCAACAACGTTCTATCCAAGAAATCTGTCATGCCCTGAAAAATGGGGCAATTATGCTTTATCCTACCGATACCGTCTATGCGATCGGTTGCGATCTCAATGTGAAATCTGCCGTCGAACGAGTTCGCCAAATCAAGCAACTATCTAATGATAAACCCTTGACGTTTCTCTGTTCTTCTTTGTCGAATATTTCCGAGTACGCAGTGGTCAGCGATTATGCTTATAAGATTATGCGACGAGTTATACCCGGTCCCTACACTTTTCTCTTACCGGCGACTAAATTAGTGCCGAAAGTGGTGATGAATCCGAAGCGGAAAACCACCGGTATCCGGGTTCCCGATCACGTTATCTGTCGCACTATTCTCGAAACCCTAGAAAATCCCATTATCTCTAGTTCTGCCCATCTTCCCGATCAGGAGGGGGATTTTCCCACCAAGGGATTAGAATCCGCTAGGTTATTCGATGCCCTCGATCATATCGTTGATTTAATTATCGAAGATGGTTCGGCTCCTGGTTCGGAAGTGTCAACCATTGTTGATTTTACCTGCGATCAACCGGATATCGTGCGTCAAGGTTTGGGTTGGCCAGAATTACAACAATGGTTATAACGAAGACAGGAGACAGGAGGCAGGAGTCAGGAGTCAGGAGTCAGGAGACAGGAGATTATTTTTATTTATTCTTCCCACACCCCACACCCCACACCCCACACCCCACACCCCACTTCCCCACACCCCACACCCCACTTCCCCACACCCCACACCCCACACCCCACTGATAACTGATAACTGATAACTGATAACTGTATCGGTTATTGCGACTTTTTATTTCCTGAAAACCGTCTTGTGGAAGCCAAGTTAGTTGCTTAAGATGGAGATAATCGCAGTCAGAGAAAACCTCTCAAGGAAATTATTACTATGGCTTTCACTCTTTATTCTCCCTTCCTAGAAATTAATTCTGTCCAACGTCAAATCGATCAACTTTTTCAAGAAGTATTACCGACAACTTCATTGGTATCTCGTCCCCCGGTGGAAATCTCCGTTAACGAGGATTCCGTGCAATTAAAAATCGAATTACCCGGTATGGATATTAAAGATATCGATGTGGAGGTTAGCAAGCAAATGGTGGCTATTAATGGGCAACGTCAACGCCCTGACGAGGTAGAAAACAGCGAATTTTATTATGGTAAATTTAGTCGCTTGATTACCCTGCCAGTGGAGGTACAAAATAGCCAAGTTACCGCTAACTATCAAAACGGTATTCTTTATCTCACCCTCCCGAAAGCGGTGGCAGAAAAAAATAAAGTGGTGAAAGTTAATCTTGGTTAGATGAGAAAAAGACTGGAGAATTTCTCCAGTCTTTAGTTTTATTTGTAGTCGCTAACTGTTAATTGGATTCTTTGCCATTTAGGTTGACGGGACGGGGTTGAATAACACCAAAACCGCCGTGATTGCGTTGATAGATAACGTTGATTTCGTTCGTGTCTTTGTTGCAGAACATAAAGAAATCGTGATCGACTAATTGCAATTGTGTTAGTGCTTCCTCAATAGTCATCGGTGGCATGGCAAAGTATTTCATCCGCACTACTTCCGCAGGTAATTCGGGAGTGCGATCACCGATTAGGCTATCATCTAAGGGTTTCTCTTGCACCACCTCGCTAGTTTTAACGGTGGCGTTGGTGCGATGATCCACCAATCTTTCTTTATACTTGCGGAGTTGACGAGCGATTTTATCAGAAACTAAATCAATACTCGCGTATAAATTTTCGCTTCCTTCTTGAGCGCGAATCACTGTTCCATTAGCATAAACCGTTACTTCCGCTTTGTGGCGATCAGGAATGCGTGCATTCTTTTCCACGGAGAGGTGAACATCCACTTTTGTGGTCATGCCGTTAAAATGTTTCACCGCTTTCTCCAGCTTTTGTTCCACATAATCATGAATAGCTTCGGTGACAGCGATATTATTGCCCTGAATCAATAGCTTCATACTCACTACTCCATCTAAAAATTTTGCTATAGACCGTCCACATCAACTATTTTTAAGGGATGTTGATGCTAGGAATTTAATCCTCAAAAATCTGCTCGATCACGCTGTTGTTAGAGGTCACAGTCTAGATATTGTCGGTGTTCTCTTTCTCTTTTTTTTGTCGGATCGCGCGGAAAATTCATCGGGTCGAGCGCCTATTTGCAACTGGATTTATCTGCCTCTATTCTAACAAGTTTCTCTAAACCTTCTCTTAACAGAAATGCGAAGTTCTGTTAACTTTTATTTAAAGAAACCGATTTTGGCCGCCAGCAAGGGAATCCGGTGATTGTTTCTCCTGTGCGACGGTTAACCTCGGAATAGATGGGATAACCTTAGATTAGCACTTAGTATTCTCCCCAACATATATATCTTCCCTTCTTTTAATCTTCCTTTGCGCTCTTTTACATTTCTTAAATATTTTGACAAATCTCGCAATGAATGCTCAAAAAATACCTCGTCTCTGCGGGCTGAAAATTCAGGCAATCACTCCCTATTCCCTGACCTGGGCGCAACAGCGATCGCTGGTGGCGGCGAGAATTGCCGATCCCGACTTACCCGATGTGCTGCTGCTGCTGGAACATACCCCCGTTTACACCCTCGGTACCGGTTCAGATATTAAGTTTATTAAATTTAATCTTGACAAAACTGATAAAGAAGTGTACCGAATCGAGCGAGGAGGCGAAGTCACCTATCACTGTCCGGGGCAGTTAGTGGGCTATCCGATCCTCAATTTGCGCTATTATCAGCAGGATTTACACTGGTATTTGCGACAATTGGAAGAAGTCATCCTGCAAACTATCGCTATTTATGGATTGTCGGGGGAAAGAATCGGGGGCTTGACGGGGGTATGGGTAGAAGGGTATAAAATAGCGGCGATCGGTATTAAAGTTAGTCATTGGATTACCTATCATGGTTTTGCCCTCAATGTTTGTCCAGATTTAAGCGGGTTTGCCGAGATTATTCCCTGTGGGATTGCTAATAAACCCGTGGGCAGTTTACAGCAGTTTCTGCCTAATATTAGTCTTATGCAAGTACAGCAAGATTTATCGAGAGTTTTCGCCTCAGTTTTCGGTGTGGAATTATTTTCTCTTGACAAGGATTAACATGAGCGATCGCAAAGACCCAGAAAAACTCGCCGCGGAAAATAGGGCTGATAACCCCGAAAATAACGGTAAAACCAGTTTATCGGCCCCCGATGCCTCCGAATACGTCTCCTCTTTATCTTCGCGTAATCCTGTGCGTCAGCGCATCCTAGTATTAAAAGATCTTCGACCGGGTAACGCGGGGTTACTACTGGCCCCCCTGATGCTGATGACCATCGGCCTCGTCTTTAGCTGGGACTGGTTAGGCTTTTCTGGGGCGATAGTAGCGATATTAATATCTTTACAGGTGATTTTGCCCTCTATTCGCCAGTGGATCGCCCATTATCTCACCCCCTCTGAACGTCAGACGGTTTTCGCTTTTATAGTTTTTATAGCTGCTCTGGCCGGATTAGGGAAATATTTAGGAGTTTACGAGCGCATATTGCGGTGGTTAGACAGTTTTAAATACGATGAGTTTGGTTCTTGGGCCGAGTGGGTGGGGGCCTTGGGACAGATTATGATCGCCGTGTTAGCTGTCTATGTGGCCTGGGAACAGTACGTTATTTCTAAGGATTTAACCATACAACAAAATCGCATTACCCAACAACAGACGATCGATTCCTATTTTCAAGGGATTTCCGATCTAGCCTTGGATGAGGAGGGATTTTTAGAAGATTGGCCCCAGGAAAGAGCGATCGCAGAAGGTCGTACCGCTTCCATCCTCAGCAGTGTCGATGCCTCTGGAAAAGCGAAAATACTGCGTTTTTTGAGTCAATCGCGACTATTATCACCGATTAAACGCGATCGTTATCTAGGCCGACCGATTCTAGACGGGGAAGGGGGTTACGCGGAGGATCGAGAGTTCGGTACAAGAGTAGTACAATTGGGAGTAATGTTAGCCGGGGCCGACATTTCCGGGCAGGATCTGCGCTGGACGGATTTAAGCGAAGCGAATATGGTGCGGGCCGATTTAAGTTATAGCGATTTGGTGAAAGCAAATTTATCGCGGACAATTCTCTACGAAGCTAATTTAAGAGGGGCAGATATCAAAGGGATGCGTTTATTTTATGGTTCCCTAGAAAATGCTACCCCCCGCAGTCGCAGTGTTCCCCCCAATTATGACAGCGGAGAACACACGGGAGCAGTGGTAGAAAATGTCAATTTTACCGGGGTGAAAAATATGAGCGAGGAACAACGTCACTATTGTTGTCGTTGGTGTGGGGAAAAGTCCCGCGCAACCATTCCGGGGGGATGTGCTGATATTGCCAATCTTTTGGGCCGATAAGAGACCTCCGGTCAAAATCGGTAATGATTTGCTATTGAGGGTATGCTGAAAAAGTTTTTCAGCATACCCTAATTGTAGTTGTGCCGCCTGCACGCAATCCCTTAACTCCTCACTCAATTGATAATTTTCCGCCCCAACGATCCTGGGGGATAAAAGTCCGCTCTAGATTAATTTTGGCCACGGGTTCTGTGAGGGTAAATTCTCCCGATTCGATTAGTGCTTTTAATTCTAAAGCGGCTTCCCGGGCCAAGGAAATACTGGCCAAAGGAGCAACCCTAACACTTTTTCCCTCGATCATAATCCGACCGCTTTTTAGTTTAGCGTAGGTGATTAAACCAAAGGTAGGACGGACTCGCCGGGGAATGGAAAAATCCACCACTGGAGCGACAATTTCCTCATCTTTTACCGCACAATGTCGAACAATTTCCTCGCTTAAAATCGGAATCGGTACTGCTACCCCTAACATTAAAGAAGCCCCATAATTTTTGAAATAACAACCCCGCACCCAGCGAGCATTCATTTGTTTAGCATCCCCAATTAAGGCTAAGGTGGAAGCGGGACCAATAGGAGTGCGATTTTGTAGGCGTTTTTGCAGGGGAAAATGTTGGGTTCCTTCCCAAGCAATATAACCGATTCCTCCTCCCAAAAAAAGGCGCGTACCGATGCCTATAGCCTCTAAATCGGGGTCATTTAACAGGGGAGAAATTGCCCCGGGGTTAGAATAAACTGCATTACCTAATCGCGGCTGTAGTGGTCCTAAATAAGTATATAAAGTCCGCTCTCCCCCATTGACTCCGACGATAAAATTCTGGTAGAGATTGCGAGGATTAAAAAGATAAAATTGATTAATAGTCTCCTTAGAAATAATCGTTTCAAAAGAAGTGCGAGGATAACAATCGGTGGTCTGGCCAACAGCGCGCAATTGAATCGATTTTCCAGCGATTAAATCCTCAATAATATGTCCGCCGCCCCTTTCGGGATTCTCTCCCTCTAAATTCTCATTTTTGGCCACTAGATCACTAATAGCACTGGCTCCTAAGTATAGATCCACCGCCCCAAAACCAGCATAAGCAGGAATCCCATCTAACCAACATTGACGAATTTTGATCGGCGGATCCGTCTGACCTAAATTAATAATTGCCCCCGAAGATTCCATCGGTTCAAAAGTTCCCGTACAAACCACATCTACTTGGGAAAAAACCTCCTTAATTCCCATCTCGCTCACGCGGCTTTTTAATTCCTCTACTGTCCAGACTACAGCCGTTTTTTTAGCGATTTTGTCGTTGATTTCAGCGATTGTTCTCATAATAAAAATTGACCAGATGGTGGTTAGGGAGCTTTTTGCTGTTGTCAGTAAACAGTAATCAGATTTGAGTTTTAAGTGAGTGGTATTAACTGAGCAGTATTAAATGGCCGTAACAGTGCTGTCTTTTCACTGATTACTGATTACTGATGACTGATCACTGTTATAAGATGAAAAAGGGAAAATTTACGATCAAAGCTTTTCTATGACAGTTACACCCGTTCCGGCCTCCTTTAATCCTGTTTCTGGTCTAGTTAACCGTATTCTCGGCATAAAACCGCTTTTTGACATCGCTCGCTATCAGGCGCGCAATATGATGATTAAAAGAGCCGAAAAACTAGGCGTACCTTGGCGGGAAACCGTCAAACAATGGCAACAACGGGATTGGAGTTGGGAACTGCAAGCGGTAGAAAATCCCGATCTCGTCTATCCCGAATACTACGTTTGTTCTTTCCACGCTTACGAAAAGGGCAATTTAGACTGGTTGCCAGCCTTTGAGGTAGAATCTGCCGCCTATGCTGTCCATTCTACCATCTGGCCCGGGGCGGGGATGGACGGCGATCCGCGATTGCGGCGGGAATATCACCGGATATTAAAAGAGCAAATCAAGGCAGAAATTAACGATATTGTCGATTTAGGCTGTAGTGTCGGCATGAGCAGCTTTGCACTGCAAGATACTTATCCTCAAGCGCGGGTAACTGGGTTAGATCTCTCTCCCTACTATTTAGCCGTTGCCCAATACCAAGCTCAACAAAAACAAAAGACGATTCAATGGCAACACGCAGCCGCGGAAAAAACTCAATTACCCAGTCAGTCCTACGATCTGGTATCTTCGTTTTTAATGTTCCACGAACTACCCCAACAGGCTACTAGAGAAATTTTCGCCGAAGCGCGTCGTTTATTGCGATCGGGGGGTTATTTGACGCTGATGGATATGAATCCGCGCTCGGAAATTTATCGAAAAATGCCCCCTTATGTCCTAACCTTACTCAAGAGTACCGAACCCTATCTCGATCAATATTTTACTCTCGATATCGAACAGGCATTAGTTGAAGCGGGGTTTCAAACACCGATCATTACCCCCACCAGTCCCCGACATCGGGCGATTGTTGCGCGGGTTTCCGAATCATAATTTTGAGGTAATCAATGAAGATAATTTTTCGTCAAAGCTGGACAAAGATATTAACTATTGTCCCTCTCTTCCTGTTAATTTTTGCCAGCAAAACCCTCGCCCATCATGCCATGGCAGGGCAAACTCCCGATAATTTTTGGAATGGATTTTTATCGGGTTTAGCTCACCCAGTTATCGGTTTAGATCATTTAGCTTTTGTGGTGGCTAGTGGTTTAATTGCTGTGGGCATGGAACAGGGTTTATTAATTCCGATCGCTTTTGCGATTGCCACTTTAATCGGGACAGGCATTCATTTACAGGGAATAAATTTACTTTTTCCTGAAGGGATTGTTGCCCTTTCTGTGGTGATTTTTGGCGTGGTTTTAACCCTGAAAAAAGGGTTACAAACTCATTCTAATCTCTATACGATCGCTCTGGCAACTCTGGCAATGATTGCGGGAATTTTCCACGGTTATGCCTACGGAGAATCAATTATCGGGGCGCGAGTTGCCGCTTTAGTTGCCTATTTAATCGGTTTTACCGTCATCCAATTAGCGATCGCATCTGGTGCTTTTTTCCTTGGCAGTGTCATTAAGGAAAAATTAGCCAAGCAAGCGACTCTAATTAGTAAGTTAATCGGATTAGCAATTATGGCGATCGGTACAACTTTTTTAGTGGGAATTAAGTAAATTAATCTCGATGGGGCTAATTATTAATCGCTCTCTTGAGGTTATGGTGATCAGCAAATCTGATCGAAGAAAGGGCGTACAATATACGCCCCTACCAAACAATTGAGTTCTCAAAGCAAAAATAAGCCAGATAAATCTAACAATAATTCTAATTCCTATACCCACTATTTTTTTAGACTTCCGAGGGGAAGTAACCAAACAGTTTTTTATAATCAGAGGCCAGATATCCTCGATGAAAAAAACCTAATTCTTCGGCAATTTCATAAACTAATTTTGTCTGATTATTTTGGTTAAGAGATTGATGTAAAGCATTAAGACGAAGCAATTTAAAATAATTGTAAGGAGACATTTGATAGAAGTCTTTAAATATATATTCTAAGGTGCGTTGACTTACTTCTAAGTTTTGACAAATCGCTGGAATAGTCAGATCAGAACGCAGATTTTTTCTCATCATTTCTTCTGCTTTTTTGAGGATAGAGGTGCGTCTGATAGCGTTTTTAGGGGTTTTAATATCTTTGGTTACTGCTAAAGTCAAAAGAAAATCTTTGACAATTTCTTCTTTTAATTTTTGACCGACAAAATTCAATCTTAATGCTTTTCTTTTCCCAGATATTTGTTGACGATCTAAATTAAATAGCATTTGATAAAGTTGATGACAAGATTGTTGGAGATGACGAATTTTTTCCGATGGGCAAATCACAATAGAAGAAGCGGAAGAATTTAAAAACTTTTTCGCTTCTGGTAACTCTAAAGTTTGGCACAATTGTTGCAGATAATTATCATGAACGTAAAGCTGAAAACGATTGGAAAAGGGATGTTGAAAAACGGATATTTCTGATTTAGGGGGGACAATCCCAAGATAGTTATTTTCTAATGGATACAAATTTTGGAAGAAGACAGAATTCACCTGAACAGGAATCGCAAAAACCCACATTTTAGAATGGATTACTCCCACAACATTCGTTAAACAATTACGTTGCGATAATTCTAACATCACTTCATCGATGATGATCCTTGAAAGATACCCTTCAAAATGATCACCACTGAGTTGTAAAGCATCTACGTTGACAAATTCTCGATTCTGAAAATAGCGAGAAAAGTCACAAAAATATTCACTTTTAAAGGTTAATTCCTGAGAATCAATTAAAATATCGGTTTTACTGTCAAAAATAAACATCTATATATAACTATTTGGTTATTGAGTAAAGTTAAGCTTTTTTGCCCATCAATTTAAAAACTTGCGTTTTTTGGATCATCTTAGCATAGAGGACTGAGTAGTATGAGTTACAGCAAAGTTGATTTATTAATTTTGTCCATCAGTGTAATTCCAGTTAAATCTCTCACTTTTTTCCGTTATCGATTACCAAGGAGATTTCGATGACTGAACAATATATGCCACCTGAGGATTGCTCTGGATCTGCGGTAGTGGGTGGAGAAATTCCTCAATTACCTCCCCCGGCATTTTCTGATAACTCAAAATATACCACATTTACCTATACCTATTATCCAGGGGGATTGGAAATTTCCGATAGCTATATTTATTATCCAGGAGGATCAGAAATTTCCGAAGCTGTTGCCAGGGAAATCGCTACGTTCGCCGTTCCCCCGACAAATTATCTAGGGGGATTGGAAATTTCCGATAGCTATATTTATTATCCAGGAGGATCAGAAATTTCCGAAGCTGTTGCCAGGGAAATCGCTACGTTCGCCGTTCCCCCGACAAATTATCCAGGAGGATTGGAAATTTCCGATAGCTATATTTATTATCCAGGAGGATCAGAAATTTCCGAAGCTGTTGCCGGGGAAATCGCTACGTTCGCCGTTCCCCCGACAAATTATCCAGGAGGATTGGAAATTTCCGAAGTTGTTGTTCCTAATATTAGCACTCCTCTCTATGCGATCGAAGCAACTATTGATTTCTCCAAAGCTAAAGGGGACTTACAGGCTGTTCTGATGGCGCACGACGGCTGTTTTGGTGGGCATAGTTTCCACATCTATCAGGGAAAACTATGTTATGTCTATAACTGGTTAGGGCAACAACAGAAGATCACAAGTGATCTTCCTTGTCTTAGTGGCGAGGTGAAACTCAAAGTTGAATTTGCCAAACCAAAGATAATCGCCCCTTCCGATGAAACGTTGGGTGACAGCACAATAGGTAAGATGAAACTGTATATTAATAACATCGAACAAAATGTCGATATTATCAGAACTTTCTCAAATCATACTCCTAACTTCCTAACTTAATATAAACACGAGATTCCTTACGAGTTTCAAGGTGCGAAGCTGCGAAGAATTATCGTTACTATTACCAATGATATTAGTGCGATAAATGATGATAAATTATGATCGATTAAGTACCTATAGCGGTAAGCGCTTGAGTGAGATACAGACCAAGCTTTGCCTAGCATGGTTTATAGCTTGTGACACTGTACCTAATACGACTGCACACCGCTATAAGCAAAATTAATTACACATCTAAGCCGCCGAGATCAACTTGATGATCAGGAATTGCTGGAACATTCAAGAAAACGGGTTTCTTAAAGAAACCCGTTTTCTGGTTTAAGTATCTGGATAGGCTGGAATATTCAGCGTTAATCAAGGAGACCTCTTGATAAACTTGCTAGGCGGGTCTGATGGTAAAAAATTTTATGAGGGTGTAATATTGCCAAATGGAGATATTAAAACTAACTGGCAACTGACTCCTTTTATGAACCTCGCCGTCGTTACCAATTATATTTTTGGTTTCGTCCTCATCGTTTTTGGCATCGATAGTGCGATCGCAGATTGTGTAGAGAGTTTGTAGGGTGGGCAATGCCCACCCTACATTCAAGGTAAAATAGAGCCAAGGAAGTTAGTAGAGAGAGAATGCTATTTTGCCAGCTATGAGCCAAACTTTACCTAAAACTGTTAATTTCGAGGAATTCGTCCTTTGGCTGCCTGAAAATTCTGGAGTGCGTTATGAGCTACACAAGGGAAATATTATTGCAATGGCACAACCCGCAGGAGAACACGAGGAAATCAAAGGATTTTTAACTGTTAAACTCAGTGGAATAATTGATAGACTGGGGCTTCCTTATTTAATTCCTAACCAAGCGATTGTCAGACCTGCTGGTAAAAATTCTGGTTATTTTCCTGATGTATTAGTGCTAAATCGAACCAAGCTCGCTCAGGAAAAATTATGGAAAAAAGAATCAATCCTTAGGGATGGTGCATCTATCCCTCTGATCATTGAAGTTGTATCGACTAACTGGCGTGATGATTACTACTTAAAATTTGCTGATTATGAAGAAATGGGTATTCCTGAATATTGGATTGTCGATTATGCAGCCTTGGGTGGGCGTAATTTTCTCGGCACTCCTAAACAACCGACCATCTCTGTTTGTCGCTTAGTTGAGGAAGAATATCAAATTCGGCAATTTCGAGACAGTGATCGCCTAATTTCCCAGACTTTCACGGAATTAAATCTCACTGTCAATCAGATTTTCTTAAGTCTGTAGTCTGTAGGGTAGGCATTGCCCACCTTACTCTTTTCGCTTTTTTCTTCAGCTTGAGGGGGTGATTTTGCCGCTTAAAATCCGCAATTATTGCCTTTATTTGCTCAATATGATGGGGTTTTAAGCTATTAATCTCAATTTCTTTTATCGCTTTCGTGTTCATGTTCTCAAGGTCGTTACTAAGAAAAGATCGTAAACTAAGACGCATTTTAAATGACAGAAATTTTGGGATCCCTATTTATTTTTTTAGTCTGTCCCATAATCGGGGGATTGCCTCTGATCGATTGGATAAATTATCTAGTAACTGGACGTAAATTATCCCAATTAGGAACCGGTAATATCGGTGTAACTGCCGCCTTTTATCATGGGGGTAAATTGGTGGGAATTTTGGCGGTAATTTCGGAAGCAGCCAAGGGAATTATCGTTATTTTCCTAACCCGTTTCTTTTTTCCCACCGGCTCCACTTGGGAATTATTAGCTTTAATTGCCTTAGTCGTGGGGCGCTATTGGTTAGGAAAAGGTGCGGGAACTACTAATGTTTTCTGGGGATTAATCGTTCACGATTTTGTCGCTGTTTTTCTCACCTCAATCATTAGTGGGATTAGCTTTACTGTCTTTCGAGAAAAATCTACGGGTAGATTGGTAGGATTATTTTTATTAGCTTTAATTCTCACCTTGCGCCGTCCCCACGATTCAGGTTATATTATAACTGCCATTGCTTTAGCCTGTCTATTAGGGGCAATTTTTCAAAAAATAGCCGACGATTTAGACTTACCCGAAGCAAGTGTTAACAATGAATCAAAAACTATGTTTCGTTTTTTTCGTGGAGATCGATCGATCCAAACCCTTGATGACAATCTGACGGCCTTAAAAGTGGGACAAAAAGCCGCCACTTTAGCCTATCTTAAGCGTGCTGGTTATCCCATTCCTAGGGGTTGGGTTTTACCACCGGGGGATGATCCACAACCGTTAATAGAATCTCTTAATCCTGATATTAATCATCCCTTAGTCGTGCGATCTTCCGCTATTGGAGAAGATAGTGAAACCGCTTCATCTGCGGGACAATATACCACAATTCTTAACGTCATCGATCGAGAAAATTTAGCGGCGGCGATTTTAAGTTGCCAAACCTCCTATAATAGTCCTAATGCTGTTAATTATCGACTCGATCAAGGTCAAGAAAACACAGCCATGGCTGTGTTAATTCAAGAACAAATTCGAGGAGTTTTTTCGGGAGTTGCCTTCAGTCGTGATCCGATTAATCCTCTCAGTTTAGATGTAGTTATTGAAGCTTTACCCGGAGATGCCACCAGAGTTGTATCGGGAAGAATCACCCCCGAAAGTTATCGAGTTAATTTAGAAGAAAATATTATCATCGGAGCGGGAGATATTCCCCCAGCTATTATTCAACAGGTAGCTAATCTTTGTCGGCAATTAGAAAACCTTGAACATGGCATTCCCCAAGATATAGAATGGACTCATGACGGACACAAATTATGGTTATTACAGTGCCGTCCTATCACTAATTTACAGCCAATTTGGACAAGAAAAATCGCGGCTGAAGTTATTCCAGGTGTGATTCGTCCTTTACCTTGGTCAATTAATCGTCCTTTAACCTGTGGAGTTTGGGGAGATATTTTCCAGTTAGTTTTAGACAAAAAAGCCCTCGATTTGGACTTCAATGAAACAGCGACTTTACACTATCAAAGAGCCTATTTTAATGCTTCTTTATTAGGCACAATTTTCCGTCGCATGGGATTACCTCCAGAAAGCTTAGAATTCCTGACCAAAGGAGCAAAGTTTACCAAACCACCTTTAACGGCAACTTTGGCTAATTCCCCTGGTTTATTAAAACTTTTAGGACGGGAATTACAGTTAGAAAAAGACTTTAGCCAAGATCAAAAAAACTATTTTATCCCGACGCTCAAAAAAATTAACGCTACTTCCCCAGAAGCTTTATCTTCAGGGGAGATTTTAGAGCAAATTGAAGAAATTTTAACCGTCTTAAAAAAAGCCACCTATTATAGTATTCTTGCCCCTCTTAGCTTCGCTTTGCGTCGCAGTATTTCGCAAGTACCTTTTGAGAGATTGGATAACTCCCAAGCACCAGAAATAGCCTCGATGCGATCGCTATCTGAACTGAGAAAAAATACGCTTGATCGAGATTTTGACTCAGCTTTTTCCCTCTGGTTAGAAACCTACGGTTATTTAAGCGAAGTGGGGACTGATATTTCGATACCGAGATGGCGAGAAAATCCCCAATATCTGCTACAATTATCCTTGGATATTCCCAACAATAATAGCCATAAAAAAGTTAAATCTTCCCATACTGTCCAAAAAAGACTAAATATCAAAAACCAAGTCACTCAAGTGTACTCCCGTCTTTTAGCTCACCTACGCTGGCATTTTCTCGCTTTGGAAACCCTCTGGTTACAGCAGCAAATATTATCAGAGACGGGAGATATATTTTATCTAAATTACTCAGAAGTTACCCAGTTGGTTCAGAATAATAAAATCGCTAATCTTAAGCAGATTATCCGTCAGCGTCGCCAACAATTCCAAGAAAACTCTCAATTAACTGATATTCCCTATATCGTTTATGGACAACCCCCGCAAAGAGAATTTTTAGTTTCAAATTTAACTGCCAAAAAACGCTTACAGGGAATTGCCGCTAGTGGGGGGACAGTGGAAGGACGAGTCAAAATTATGCCAACCCTACAAAATCTAGAAATTGCCCCCAATACTATTCTTGTTATTCCCTATACTGACTCAGGATGGTCCCCTTTATTATCCCGGGCTGTGGGCATTATTGCCGAGGTGGGGGGACAATTATCCCATGGTGCTATTATTGCCAGAGAATACGGAATTCCGGCGGTTATGGATGTGCATAATGCCATGAAATTGTTAAAAGATGGTCAATTAATTCGTCTCGATGGCAGTCAAGGAATTATTGAAATTCTCTAGGCATTAGGGGACAGGGTGTGGGGTGTGGGGTGTAGGGTGTGGGGTTTAGGGTGTGGGGTGTGGGGTGTGGGGTGTGGGGTGTGGGGTGTGGGGAGAATCAATAAAAATAATCTCCTGACTCCTAACTCCTGAATACTGACTCCTAACTCAATGTTGGTCAAAGATAAGCAAAAATTATCTATGAACTCCAAAAACTTGAGAATATTTAAATTAACATTTCGCAATATTTACAAATTCTTAAGAATTAATTGAGAAAGATTTTTATTTAACAACGATGTTATGATGGTTACAGCGATTTTACTGAATTTCATAATGGGGTATTATATGCTTTTTTGGGCAGCAACGGTTGAAACCCTTGCCACACCTAGAAGGTAATCCT
Source organism: Microcystis sp. M015S2 (assembly GCF_020245945.1). Classification (NCBI taxonomy): domain Bacteria; kingdom Bacillati; phylum Cyanobacteriota; class Cyanophyceae; order Chroococcales; family Microcystaceae; genus Microcystis; species Microcystis sp. M015S2. The sequence continues at coordinate 6,309 of NZ_JADBTX010000145.1, read as the reverse complement.
AACTAAGACAGGTAAATGAGTCAATTTCACCCACAACGATGATCTTTTTTTTGTGTAGTTTTATTGCAAAAAAAAAGTTTTTTTGACAAAAAGCACAAAGTATGAATTAGGAAGTGGGGTAGTGGGGAAGTGGGTTGATGGGGTAGTGAGGTAGTGAGGTAGTGGGGAAGTGGGGTAGTTCGGAAGTTATCTGCTATTTTCCAATAAAAACCTTCTTTCTGCCCGAACAATTGCCTCTCTAGTGGCTAAAACTGCTTCTGTATCCACCGAAAGAGAAGTCACACCCCAAGCAATCAGATCATCGATAAGTTCGGGATACTGGACGATAGCCATGCCGCAAACGGAACAGGGAATCTGTAAAAGTTTTGCCTGAGTAATAATTTGTTTTAAAGCTGCCCTGACTGCGGGATGACGGGCGTTAAAATATTCTGAGAAATGTTCTCGATCGCTACCTAAAAGTAATTGAGTTAAATCATTAGTACCAATAGCGATCAATTGTACGCCCGCTTGCACATAATCCCTCAATTGAAAGATTACCCCCGGTACTTCCACCATTATCCCCAATTGGAAAGAAGGGACTTGAGTGAGTAAAGCTGATTGTACCCGTTGCCGGCAGAAAATAAATTCCTCAACCCCGCGGACAAAGGGAAGCAGTAAATTAATATTGGTGGCGCTGGTGGTTTGTACCCGTCGTAAAGCTTGCAATTCTAGATCGAATAGAGTCGGATCTAATATATAACCATGGGCTCCCCGACTGTCTTTAGCCGAATGTTGAGCATCAAAAGAACGGTAAAATAAAGGCTTAGGCTGGATACTAAGGGCAAATTGTGCGATTAAATCACTTAGTCTCTCGATTAATGCTTCTTGATGCTCTGGAGTTAACCATTCTTCTAGATTGCGCTGAGAAAGTAACTCTAAAATCATCCATTCTGAGCGCAATAAACCGATCCCATCAATAGGCAGTTCTTGGATTCTGGCAATACTTTCAGTTTGACTGAGATTAACCATCAAACGGGTAGCAATTGCCGTCCCGTCGGTTTCTCTGGGGGGTGCTGGGGGTAAGGAAATCTGTTCCTGAGATGCTAGAGAAATAATTCCCCTCGTACCATCTACTAAAATTATCTCCCCTGAGCGGATAATTTCTGTGGCATTTTTCACCCCGACAATGGCAGGAATGGCTAATTCCCGGGCTAAAATGGCTCCATGGCTAGTTAATCCCCCCTGTTCCGTGATCATTGCTCGAATTTGGCGTAAATGGGGCAGTTTTTTCGGAGGTAAATTAGTAGTAACCAGAATGCAATCCTGAAAATTTGCCTCTGGGGAGTCGAAATTGCTGATAACTTTTGCCACTCCCGATACCAACCCCGGGGATGCCCCTAATCCTCTTAGGGGATAATGGGAGGTAGTAGCGGTGATTTCCTGACTGTGACAGTTAAGAATATAAATTTGACCATCCAGCATCATCAGCCATTCTATGCTGGTTAACGTCGGTTTTTCCGTAAGCAGAGATTGAACCAGTTGACAAAGGCGATCGATGGCGAAATTATCCAAACAGTGGCTTTCCTGTAAACTGGGTGCTAATAATTGTGGCGCAAGCAGATTACTGTCACTATTGAGATAATAAGCGCGGGATTTATTGCCTAATTGCCGACTGCGTAATTGACCGGAGCGATCGATAATATAGGTATCCGGTGCCACTTCTCCATTAACTAAACTGTGTCCTAATCCCCAAACCGCCTGAATTTGCCAGTTATCTTCATTAATCAGCACATTTCCCGCACAATTGGCTGGTAATAACGGTTGTACCAGTAAAGATAATTGAATGTTTTCTAAACCAATTCCCATTTTTCGCCAATAAAATAGACTTCTGGCGGTGAATAACTCCGCCCAAGCTTGTTTTAGGGCATTTTCTAGATTATCTGCTTTAATTCCACTGATGGGGGCAGAAAATAAACCGAGAGTTCGCCGAGCTAGATGAGCAGGTAAGGAAAAGCGCCATACTAGGGTATCCATGGATAATTGTGCCACGGCCGCCCCTAGTTCTTCTAACCAGAGAGGAGGAATTTCTGCTTGTAAAATGGCCCGCCGACTTTCTTTGGCGACTAATTGCAGAGCTTTTGGGTTATCTACGTCTAAATAGAGGGAAGATTGCGGAAAATCAGTCAGAAACGAGTCAGCATTGTTGATAGTTTCCAAAAATTCCGCAAAAATGCGGTTAAAAATGGCAAATCCCCTGATAATTGGGTATCCTCGCTGGTGTAATTCACTGGCAATAAAAGCTTTTTCCCCCACCAGGGGGCGATCAGAAGCACTAATGCGATCGAGCCAGCAGAGAATGGTCACGGGATTTGTTAAGAATGGTGAAAGGATTGTAAAATCATTGTGTGATTTTTGTAACTTTTTAGTTCTATCTGCTAGTTTAACTCAGCGTCACTATCTTGAGGATGATCTGGGAAGTAGGGTGTGGGAATTATGAATTATGAATTATGAATTATGAAGTGGGGAGATAGGGAAGTGGGGAGATAGGGAAGTGAGAAGAATAAATGAAAATAACCTCCTGTCTTTTGCCTCCTGACTACTGACGACTGGCTCCTGATAGCTGATAAGATAGGATTCGGACAATATTCGATCGCTGCGAGAAATTCATGGACACACCTGCGAAAGTTTTGTTAGTGGATGACGAACCGGGGGTTCGTGAATCTGTGCAAGCATATCTACAGTACGGGGATGACTTCGAGGTAAGAACTGCTAGTAATGCTAACGAAGCCTGGGATTTGCTTAATCAAGAAATCCCAGAATTAGTCATCTCCGATATTATGATGCCGCAGGTGGATGGCTATCAGTTTCTCAAGAAATTGCGCGAAGATGCTCGTTTTCAGACAATTCCCGTGGTTTTTCTCACTGCTAGGGGGATGACAAGCGATCGCATTCAGGGTTATAATGCCGGTTGTGATGCTTACTTATCCAAGCCTTTCGATCCCGAAGAATTAGAAGCATTAATCAAGTCTTTAATCGAGCGCCGTCGTCAATCCTTGCAAGCCACCAGCGAAAACGCTAGATTAGAAGAAATTGCCCGAGATATCCGGGAATTAAAACAGCAGGTGGGACAACAGAACACTTTTACTACTACTCCCCCCCCGATTAAAATTGATCTTACCCCCCGGGAACAAAGTGTTTTAGATCTAGTAGCGGAGGGATTGATGAATAAAGAAATTGCCAGTCGTCTAGAAACCAGCGTCAGAAACGTAGAAAAATACGTCAGTCGCTTATTTAGCAAGACTGGTACTAATAGTCGCACGGAATTGGTACGTTTTGCCCTAAAACACGGTTTAACCAGTTAATATAGCAGCTAAGGACAAAGTAGCGGGCAACTCTCTTCTTAGAAATATCCCTTGGGGAAAAGGCAGGTCAAATTTTTCAATAACTGACGATGACAGGCAACTGAATTACCGATGGAAAAACAACTTAAATATATGTCACGGCAAACCGTGCCTTCGAGGATTGCGTTATCCTGTTGAATTTATCCGAGAATTACTTAGTTCTGGCCTGACTATTGCCGACATTTTAGCCCACTACGATGATAGCGAAAAAACTTTCTGTCCTTTGTGTCTCAAGTATCCCCTGGAAATCATCAGTAGTTGGACAAGATTAAAGTTAACCGTCGGGAAAGTCATGGCAAATAGGCAATAATTAAACTTCCTTAACTAACACTCCATTCAGAAAAATTTCGGCAATACCTTCGGCCATTTCTTGTAAAGCGAAGGGGGAAGCATTGCTATCTAAAATAGTTTCACTGGAAAAACCAGCAATTGCGAACATTCCTAGAAAAACCTGCGCCACAATTTTCGGATTCATGGGACGATAGATACCACGATCGATCGCTGTTTGAAAAAAAGCCTCGGCCACATCGGTCATTTTAGCAATTACCTCCGATTGGATTCGCTCTTTTAATTCGGGGTGAAATTGGGCCTCTATAAAACAAACTCGCAATAAATCGCTATTTTCTCGCATTCTCAACACCCTACGCCGCATCACCTGCGCTACCGCTTTATAACTGCCCATTTCGCTCAATTCCGTCAGCAAGTCGGTGAGAATATCCACCCATCCCCTAGTGGCCACTTCAATTAAAATCGCCTTTTTGTTGGGAAAATAACGAAATAAAGTTCCTTCTGCCACATTTGCGCTTCCTGCTAGGTCTTTGGTCGTGGTTCCTTCATAACCCTTGGCGGCAAATAAACGTAAAGCGGCCTGTAGAATACGACTACGGATATCTTCTTCCCCAGAATTCGTCTCATTTAGGGAACGTTGAAAAAGACTTTGCATAATTATTGACAGCTAGAAGGGGATAGAGCCATTGTCATCTATCAAGTCAGGTGTTTACTCAAATGCTTCACAAAATTTTGAGTAATTGGGGAAGTGGGGAAGTGGGGAGATGGGGAAATTTCCACTAATACCCCCAACCCGAATGTCTTTTTTTCTTTTCCCTTGGGATAAGATTGTGATCGATCGAGTTTAGGGAATTTTTATGACGACGGAAAGTTTAGCGACTTCAGAAGCAATAGAGTCAATGACCGATGAATTTCTAGCTAGTACAAGCAGTCACCAAGAAATGATTGAAATGGTTATTTCTACTCTGCAGCAGAATGATACTGCTATGGTACAACACACAGAAAAAGGTTATCTTTGGAAGTTTCAGTATGGTAGCGTTGAGGTGTTTGTGCAGTTAACTGGGGAAAGCGATGATGATTTTTTAACGGTGTGGTCTTCTGTGCTGAAATTACCTGTTCAGGATGAATTGGGATTAACCCGCAAGTTATTAGCGATGAATTGTGCCGAAACCTTTGAATCTCATTTTGCCATTATGAATGATCAGGTGGTGGTGATTTCTCAGCGCACTGTGGCCGATTTGTCTGCGGGGGAGATTTCGCGAGCAATTACTCTCGTGGCGACGGTAGCAGATAATAATGATGAAATGTTACGAGAATCCTTTGGTGGCAGCTAAAATTTGGCGTTATATTCCTCCAATTATCTCATCGGCAGAGCTACAAATGGCGATCGATTCTTGGTTACTAGAGCAACACCGTTGTGGTCATCATCCCCCGACTCTGCGTTTTTATCAATGGTCGCCCCCGGCTATTTCCTTGGGCTATCATCAACGGCAATATCCCGATTTTTGGCGTAATTTGACTTGGCAAGGGCAAAAAATCTCCCTAGTTCGTCGTCCTACCGGTGGACGAGCCGTACTACATCAGGGGGATTTGACTTATATGGTGGTAAATTCGGGGATGAAGGGGAATATTAGGGAAGTTTACCGTCAAATCTGTCAATTTTTAATCACAGGCTGGCAAAATCTCGGTCTGGAATTGTCCTACGGTGTTGCAGGCCGGGGATATATTAATTCTGCTAACTGTTTCGGTACGGCTACCGGTGCGGATCTAGTCGATAATTGGGGGAATAAATTTATTGGTAGCGCCCAACTGCAACGGGGTTGCTATGTTCTCCAACATGGTTCCATGGTGCTAGAGCAAGATAATTCGCTGTTTGAGCGAGTTTTCGGCAGTGCTGCCCCTAAAAAGCTCAATTTAGCCCCAGATTTGACCCTAGAGACAATTATCGCTACCCTGAAAACCGCCGCCGAGGATTGCTTTGATTGTCAATTGCTAGAGCAACCCCTAGAGGATTGGGAATGGCGATCAATTAAAAAAATGAATATAAATACTCATTGACAAAACAACTTTTGTGTGTATAAAAAATCAATTATGAGTCAAGTTGTATAGATTTGTAATTTTTTGCTAATAATGGGTAAAGGTAGATAGAGGCCGCAAGGAACCAAAATCTTACCAAACTCGAAATTATTGTCTAGCTTGTGCTAGTTTAAGAAACGTTAATCTTTTACAGTTTGTGAGGATTAACGAGCGATCGCAGCTAGTTTAGTTAAGCTAATCCAGTCAATCGATCGCGCCATCTTATAAGACAATGGGAGTAATCCCAGACTCAAAAAAGTTAAGAAATCTTGCCCGTGATTTCAGTTAAGCAAGAGGAAAAATACCCATGACCATTGCTGTCGGACGCGCCCCAGAAAGAGGGCTGTTTGATGCTCTCGATGACTGGCTCAAAAGAGACCGTTTCGTCTTCATCGGTTGGTCTGGTTTACTACTCTTCCCCTGCGCCTTCATGGCCCTAGGTGGATGGTTAACCGGCACCACCTTCGTCACCTCCTGGTACACCCACGGGTTAGCCAGTTCCTACCTGGAAGGCGGCAACTTCCTGACTGTAGCCGTCTCCACCCCCGCCGATGCCTTCGGTCAC
>NZ_JADBTX010000144.1:0-7443 GCF_020245945.1 Microcystis sp. M015S2 | reverse complement strand
TACTCCTGGCGATAAACGCTTAGTTGCCTATGTAGTTCTTACTTCCGACTCCCAGACGACGAGTGCTGAATTGCGTCAATTCTTGGCTAATCAATTACCCGCCTATCTTGTTCCCAATACCTTTGTTATTTTAGATGATTTGCCCCTAACCCCCAGTGGCAAATGCGATCGCCGTTCCTTACCTATTCCTGATGATCAGACCCGAAAAAATATCCCTAAAATTGGCCCGCGTAACTTAATAGAATTACAATTAGCTCAAATCTGGTCAGAAATTTTAGGCATTAATGATATTGGTATTCAGGAAAACTTCTTTGAATTAGGTGGTCATTCTTTATTAGCGGTCCGTCTGATCAACCGTATCGAACAAAAGTTAGGCAAAAGCTTACCATTAACCAGTCTTTTTCAAAATGGAACCATAGCAGATCTAGCCAAATTACTAGATCAAGGAACAACTCAGCTAGTATCTTCACCGTTGATTGCTATCCAGTCTCAAGGTAATAAAACCCCATTTTTTGCTGTTCATCCCATTGGTGGTAATGTGTTGTGTTATGCCGATTTAGCTCGTAATTTAGGAACGAAACAGCCGTTTTATGGATTACAATCATTAGGGCTAAATGAAGTAGAAAAAACTGTAGCCTCTATTGAAGAAATGGCAATGATTTATGTTGAAGCAATACAAACTGTTCAAGCCTCTGGCCCCTACTATTTAGGAGGTTGGTCAATGGGAGGAGTAATTGCCTTTGAAATCGCCCAACAATTATTGAACCAAGGACAAAAAATTGCTTTACTGGCTTTAATAGATAGTTATTCTCCCAGTTTACTTAATTCAGTTAATAGGGAGAAAAATTCTGCTAATTCCCTGCCAGAAGAATTTAATGAAGAACTCAATATTGCCTATTCTTTCATCAGAGATTTAGCCAGTATATTTAATCAAGAAATCTCTTTCTCTGGGAGTGAACTTGCCCATTTTACATCAGACGAATTACTAGACAAGTTTATTACTTGGAGTCAAGAGACGAATCTTTTGCCGTCAGATTTTGGGAAGAAGCAGATTAAAACCTGGTTTAAAGTTTTCCAGATTAATCACCAAGCTTTGAGCAGCTATTCTCCCAAGACGTATCTGGGTAGAAGTGTTTTCTTGGGAGCGGAAGACAGTTCTATTAAAAATACTGGTTGGCATCAAGTAATCAATGACTTGCAATCTGAATGGATTAGCGGCGATCACTACAGTTTAATTAAAAATCCAATCCTCGCTGAAAAACTAAATAGCTACCTAGCCTAAAACTTTCAAAAAGCCTGATTATTGTTTAAAATGAATGATCGTTCACCTGTCAGAGGACAAGTATGACAACCCAAACAGCTTCTAGTCCCAATGCCCTTGCTTCCTTTAACCAATTTTTAAGGGATGTAAAGGCGATCGCCCAACCCTATTGGTATCCCACTGCATCAAATAAAAGAAGCTTTTCTGAGGTTATTCGTTCCTGGGGAATGCTATCACTGCTGATCTTTTTGATTGTGGGATTAGTCGGCGTAACGGCTTTTAATAGTTTTGTTAATCGTCGTTTAATTGATGTCATTATTCAAGAAAAAGATGCGTCTCAATTTGCCAGTACATTAACTGTCTATGCGATCGGATTAATCTGTGTAACGCTGCTGGCAGGGTTCACCAAAGATATTCGCAAAAAAATTGCCCTAGATTGGTATCAATGGTTAAACACCCAGATTTTAGAAAAATATTTTAGTAATCGTGCCTATTATAAAATTAACTTTCAATCTGACATTGATAACCCCGATCAACGTCTAGCCCAGGAAATTGAACCGATCGCCACAAACGCCATTAGTTTCTCGGCCACTTTTTTAGAAAAAAGTCTGGAAATGCTAACTTTTTTAGTGGTAGTTTGGTCAATTTCTCGACAGATTGCTATTCCGCTACTGTTTTACACGATTATCGGTAATTTTATTGCCGCCTATCTAAATCAAGAATTAAGCAAGATCAATCAGGCACAACTGCAATCAAAAGCAGATTATAACTATGCCTTAACCCATGTTCGGACTCATGCGGAATCTATTGCTTTTTTTCGGGGAGAAAAAGAGGAACAAAATATTATTCAGCGACGGTTTCAGGAAGTTATCAATGATACGAAAAATAAAATTAACTGGGAAAAAGGGAATGAAATTTTTAGTCGGGGCTATCGTTCCGTCATTCAGTTTTTTCCTTTTTTAGTCCTTGGCCCTTTGTATATTAAAGGAGAAATTGATTATGGGCAAGTTGAGCAAGCTTCATTAGCTAGTTTTATGTTTGCATCAGCCCTGGGAGAATTAATTACAGAATTTGGCACATCAGGACGGTTTTCGAGTTATGTAGAACGTTTAAATGAATTTTCTAATGCCTTAGAAACTGTGACTAAACAAGCCGAGAATGTCAGCACAATTACAACCATAGAAGAAAATCATTTTGCCTTTGAACACGTCACCCTAGAAACCCCTGACTATGAAAAGGTAATTGTTGAGGATTTATCTCTTACTGTTCAAAAAGGTGAAGGATTATTGATTGTCGGGCCCAGTGGTCGAGGTAAAAGTTCTTTATTAAGAGCGATCGCTGGTTTATGGAATGCTGGCACTGGACGTTTAGTGCGTCCTCCCCTGGAAGAAATTCTCTTTTTGCCCCAACGTCCCTACATTATTTTGGGAACCTTACGGGAACAATTGCTGTATCCTCTAACCAATCGTGAGATGAGCAATACCGAACTTCAAGCAGTATTACAACAAGTCAATTTGCAAAATGTGCTAAATCGGGTGGATGACTTTGACTCCGAAAAACCCTGGGAAAACATTCTCTCCCTCGGTGAACAACAACGCCTAGCCTTTGCTCGATTGTTAGTGAATTCTCCGAGTTTTACCATTTTAGATGAGGCGACCAGTGCCTTAGATTTAACTAACGAGGGCATTTTATACGAGCAATTACAAACTCGCAAGACAACCTTTATTAGTGTGGGTCATCGAGAAAGTCTGTTTAATTACCATCAATGGGTTTTAGAACTTTCTGCTGACTCTAGTTGGGAACTCTTAAGCGTTCAAGATTATCGCCTTAAAAAAGCGCGAGAAATGTTTACTAATGCTCCGAGTAACAATTCCATAACACCCGATATTACTATCAATAATGGATCAGAACCAGAAATAGTCTATTCTCTTGAAGGATTTTCCCATCAGGAAATGAAACTATTAACAGACCTATCACTCTCTAGCATTCGGAGTAAAGCCAGTCGAGGGAAGGTGATTACAGCCAAAGATGGTTTTACCTACCGTTATGACAAAAATCCTCAGATATTAAAGTGGCTCAGAACTTAACTTTAAATGACTCTAACAAAGGGGCGATCGCGCCTCTTTAAACTAAATTTAGCTTTTCTTGTGTTAAGTAGCTGGTTATAATTAAATTAAAAATGGATTTTAGGTTCGATCCCCCCTGCCCCCCTTGATAAGGGGGGTGCCGATAGGCGGGGGGAGCTACCCTTGATAAGGGGGGTGTCTGATGATTTTTAACGCCTACCTACTTAGGGCTTGCTGAATAAATGTGAAATGTAGGCAAGGTAGCGGTTTTTTGGCTTTTCTCGTGAAACAGGTGCAAGATTTTGAGAGAATCGTGCTTCAAAACCTTGCCTCTTCATCGGCCCGCGTCCTGTAGGGGCGAAGCATTCGGGCAATAACCTATCGGTGAAACTGTAGATTTTCTATCCGAATGCTTCGCCCGTACTTTTTCAGCATACCCTACCTACTTAGGGCTTGCTGAAAAAGTAAGGGGGCAGCAGGAGAAAGATAATTGATTATTCAAGCCGATTGAGAAGATAAGTTTTTGTTGAGATAATTCAGAGAAAATATAACTTTTATTAATAGCAAAGGGGAGAAAACAGGAGAAAATTTGTTCTTTCTCGAAAAAAGCACAAAAAAAAGCACAAAACCTGCCGAAGCAGGGTAGAAAGATTGATAACCAAAAAAGTGACAGAAATGGCTGTTTGAGAAGTTGAGGGAAGTTTTGCCATCACTCGATTGAGGTTAAATCTTCTTTTTGCTTGACCAAATTTCCCTTCAATAGCATTACGAATGCTTTCATCTTCAAGAGCTTGTTTTTTCTTTTCTTTACTAATATTTGCCGGCGGTCTTCCTAAAGGGGGTCCACTCATTCTAATACCTCTTTCTTGACAGTAAGCTCGATTCTCCCGCGTCCGATAAATTTTGTCTACATGAACGGATTCAGGATAGAAGCGCGTATAACGCTTAAATTCTTCTATTTGTTCTTTCAAGTCCCCAGATTCATTGAAATTATCCCAACTTAGACGGTCTAAAAATACATAGCCATTGCAACAGCTTGCTGACAGTTTAGCTCCGAATTCCACTGGTTTTCCAGCTTTTCCTCTGACAATTGGACGTACATGAGGTTGGGTTAAACTGACGATTCTGTTCTCAATACTCTGTTTTTTATTTGACCACATCCATAACTGTTGGCGGTAAACTTCTGCGACAACTAGCAGCATTTTATACTGCCTTTTACTCAGCCAAGAAAGCGAGGCTCCGACCGCCATTAACTGCTCAATATGAGCTAAGTTTCTTTTGATATATTGGAGTTGTTTTTTAATAGCTTTTCTCCGTTGTTTTTGAGATGGTCTGCGTCTTTTAGCCACTTTTAAGTAAGCTTTTCTGGCTTGTTCTCGGTAAGTTTTCGGTTTTTTCGGGAATTTGTCTTTGATGGGTTCGTAGAGGGAGTCGATAATTTCTTCGGTTTGTTCTCTGGCTTGATTTAATATTCCTAAGTCATTGGGATACCTAATGTCAGCCGGCGCACAGGTGGCATCTAAAATTAATTTTCCTTGATTTTTCGGCTCACTTTCTTCTTCTCCCTTTTCTGCTTTTTCGGGCTTTTTTTCTCCCCTTTGAAAGCCGCTTAATCCTCCCTGGTTGCTCACCATTTTTTTGTTGACTTGGTTGACTAAATTAAACCCGATTCTTTCTCGAAAATAGACTAACATTGAGGCTTCAAAGGGAGCTTCATTGCTGTAAGCCGATAGCCCTAAAAAGTATTGTAGATAAGGGTTCTCTCTAATTTGTTCGACGGTTTCCCTATCACTTGTTCCCAACTTCTCTTTAATGATTAAAGCTCCCAACGCCATCCGAAAGGTTTTGGCTGGTGCACCCATTTCTTCTGAGAAGTTTTGGGCATATTCTTCTTCAAATTCTGACCAAGGAATTAGATTGGCCATGATAACCCAACGATTGTCTGGGGATAATTTCCCCTCCGAGGGAAACTCGAAGTTTTCTGGTGAGGTTGGGGGTAGCTCGACTCTGCGGTACATTGGTACTAGCCAAGGAAGGTGCAAGGGTTTTAAGCGATTTTAGCAGATTTCCTGGCACCTGAGGGACTCTCAATTCAGCTAAAAGCCTTTTCCGATAAAGGTTACAGCTTCTTTCAGCAAGCCCTACTTAAGGGTTTGGTTAATTTTTTAGTATTTTTGCTTAGGGTAAGTCCAGATATTCTTGTTCTGTAAGCTCAAATTCTGGATCAATGATTTTTACCTCATTATAGGTGAGTTGATAGAGTTTGTAAACTAAGTGATCAATCTGCTTTTCTAATTCGCTTGTGTTAGCGTTAGAATCGTCTTTTTTAGCATCAAGACATTTTTGTACAAGTTTTTCTATTGCTGTACGTTGTGATTCAGTTGCATTAGGAATCGGGAAATCTTTCATGAATATAGAACTTGGCTCATAAAAGTCACCTTGTAATTTTGATAATAGATTTTTAAACAAGAACATAACCACATTAGAGTTAAGGACTGCTAGTAAAACCTTATCGCTAGAAGAAATAATAAATGCCTTTTGATTAGTATAATAACCTAATTCATCCCATGCAAATTCATTTCGTTTGCAAATATTTGGATAAATAATTTTAGGTTGTTCAAATTCTTGCCAGTAAATGCAAGACCGGAGTTCCCAAAAAAAGCGACCTTGATCACATCTTTTCATTAGTGATTTCCTAAATTGAGAAAAATGCTTGTAAATTGCAGGATATGTTTCATCGAAAATTTTCTCAGCTTCTTGTTCGCTTAACTTAGACCAAGGATGTTCTTTATTTTCAGAGGATTCTATTTTAATTAAATACTGCTCTGCAAAATCAACACACCATCTTTTAACGTCACGACCGCGCAGAAAAGGTTTAATCACTTCAGCAGAGGAAGGATGCTCATTAATTAATCTGTCACGGGTTGCGCGATCAATTACAAAAGCTTCATTAAATCCTGTCTTAATTCCATAGTAAAATCTACCTTCCACATATTCACCCAAAGACTTACCCGCATTACGCAACTTAGCTAATAAATCCAAAATTTGCGAAGACTCTAAACGCCAACCATCAGGCTTTAAATTTTCTTGAGCAATTATTAACCGATCTTGCTCTAATACCGTTGCAAACTGTGCAATATCTTGTTTTTTCGTTTCATCCCAGGATAAAGCTTGTAATTGATTATTTTCAGATTTATTTTTGCTTAAAGTGATAATACTTGGATAAGCTATAGCTTCTTCAAAAACAGGGAAATCACCAAAATCAATTAGATTGTAAATTGTGGTTGAATCTCCCAGAAGTTGACGCAACTTTTCACCATAACCTGCGCGAAAATATTTATTAGAGGAAATATAAGTTAAATGACCTTGAGGTTTTAATAAGTTTAAACCCAATTCATAAAAATAAACAAACAAATCAGCAACACCCGTATAACATTGATAAGATTTTTGTAAAGTTGGTTTTAATTCCTTAATGTCTTCTTGACGAATATAAGGAGGATTCCCAATCACCACATCAAACCCAACAAAATCCCCGTCATCATTTAACACTTCGGGAAACTCAAACCGCCATTCCAAAGCATTCTCATACAGCCTACCGCTTTCAATATCTGCAATTTCAGCAGTTAGCTTATCAATCTCATTATTTAACTTAGTTACTTTTTTCTCCCGCGCTTTTTGCTCCGTCTTAGTCTCCTCAAATAATAAACCCTGATTTTCCAGATTATAAAGCTCCCCTTGTAATTGACGTAACTTCACCTTCTTAGGATCACCAATTAATAAATTAGCACTAAACCCAGCTTTAATCTTAGCAATCAGCGTTTCCATCTGCCGCTTTTGTTCCTTATTTTCCGCGTTGCGATAAGTCTGTACCGCATTGCGATATTGCTCAATACTAAACTTCTGCTTCTGTAAAACCTGTTTAACATCCACATCCAAAGCAAACCGACTAATCAAAGAATTACCACACTTGATATTAATATAGCGGTATGCACTTGCATGAGGTACAATAGAAGAGGACAATAAATTATAGACCTAGGCAGGAGCCACGACCCGATGAAGCCCTATTCTTTAGACTTGCGACAAAAGATCATCGAGACCTACGAGGAGAATAACCTC
>NZ_JADBTX010000143.1:0-6621 GCF_020245945.1 Microcystis sp. M015S2 | reverse complement strand
GAACAGTACAGGCGATCGGGGTAGCCAAGGGAGTAGCCAGGGGACAAAATTGACCCTTTAATGAGCTTTCAGGAGCATCTTCTAGTAAACAGGCAAGATGATAGGCGGGATGACTACGGGGCTTTTTTTGGGGGCTAATAAACCAAAAAGCCGTTAAAATGAGAATTAGGTACAGGAGTAGAGAAAGAATTTGCTCCGCCATCGCCACTTTTAGTTAGTCTGCTCAGTTACCCGAAGAATTATAATTGGTGCTATGGTCGCTGAAAAGTTCTTTGTATCTCAGCTGATTGTCAGAAATCTACAAAACGGGGTGATATGTCGAAAGTTTCCATATATTCTTACTCTAAGGATTGTTGTTGGCAAATTTTCTTTATAGTTAATAGTTAGCTTGCCATCTTTACGCTCAAAAATCGGAGTTCATAGACTTATATAGTCTCCAGAGTAAAATTAACCAAAGGGTGATTTCATGAAATTGCTAATAAAAATACTAAAAAACTTTCGGAAATTATTCAAGTCAGAAGTTACTTCTCAAGAGTTAAATATCAGAGAAGGTTTGGAGTACCTAAAAGAAACCTCTGAATCCGCCAATAAAACATGGGAATTGTTTCAATATTTTCGTAGTGAAATTCAACATGAACATAGCTTATTAATGGGTCGTGTAACTTGGTATATTACTTGCCAATCTTTTTTACTTACTGTATATGCTATTACTTACAGCAATAGCAAAGGACCAAACTGGTTTTCTAATCTTTTGCTACCGAGCCTAGCAATTATTGTATCTTTTTTGTCTTATTTTATGATTCAGGGTGCTACAAAAACTATTGATATGTGGGGGAAATTACGTTTAAAATTAGTTAGTGAGAATTCAAAATTAGACCCTGTTCTTATTCCTCGATGGCGTTCAAATGCTCCTAAAGATGACCCTATTCATTTGAGAGCACTTTGGTTTCCTCAGTTTATTTCAATTCTTTTTGTAGTCATTTGGGTGCTGATTGCATATTTTTCTTGGAGGTTTCCTTGGCTATAACTACCAGCGATCGCCGCTATGGTAGATATGGTAAAGTGCGTTCCTTAATGCGAGTCCTACCGCTACAGCGATCGATTTTGGGGAACACACCATGGTCATTGATTCAAGTAAATGATAATAATCTAAAAACGTCTAGGCACAGCGACAGACGGGAGTGCGATCGGATATAGACAAATATGGGGGCATTTTACCTTACTTTTTGGAGCCTTGATCTGTGTGCAATATGACATGATTAATAGAAGAAACAGGGAGTAAAGAGCATGACTACCTATCAAGATGTTCGCCGGCAAGTTGAGAATCTCACCCCAGACGAGCAACTTCGCTTGTTAAAAGAGTTAGCTGTAATGGTACGTCGCCCTATGCTTGTTAAGCCCAAGCATAGCATTATGGAACTAGAAGGACTAGGAAAAGAAATCTGGAATGGACTTGATGCTCAAGAGTACGTTAATCAGGAACGTGCCTCATGGAATGGCTGATGCAACTGCAAGGTCAAGTTGTGGGTTTGGATACCGCGCCACTCATTTACATGATGGAGCAAAATCAGGCATATTTAGGGCTTGTTCGTGCCTTTTTTGGGGCAGTAAGTCGAGGCGAGTTTCAAGTTGTTACCTCTACGTTGACGCTGACGGAAGTTTTGGTGCATCCATTACGCTCAGGCAATGTAGAACTTGCTGGCCAGTATCGTGATATTCTTCTTGATCAAGAAAACTTAATTACTGTACCTATTTCCCTTGAGATTGCCGAAGTTGCCGCCCAGTTAAGGGCAAGACAAAACTTGCGCACTCCAGACGCAATTCAGATCGCCACTGCTATGGGAGAAGGTGCTATGTTTTTCTTGACCAATGATGCCCGTTTAGCTGCTGTCCCAGATTTAAAAGTTTTGGTTTTGGATGCTCTGTAACAGTACACCAATCTGGTAGGGTGCGTTCCTTAAACATTGATTCAAGTCAATGATTATAAGCTAAAAACATCTATGCACAGCGACGGACGGGAGTGCGAGTGCCGTCGAATAATTGTAAATTTTTGTTACGAAGTGCAGTCAGATTGAAGAATTAGTGATAGGGTCGCTGAAAAGTTCTTTGTATCTCAGCTGATTGTCAGTAATCCACAAAACGGGGTGATATGTCGAAAGTTTCCATATATTCCTACTTTGGTTATTCGGAAAGTTTCTGTATAATCAATGGTTAGCTGGCCTCGTAATATCACGATGTATCTGATTAGGAGCGATGTTATGGGACTTAGTGAAAATTTTTTACAGCCAGCATTGTCAGATGATTTTTACTGGCTCAACGAGCCGACGCATTATCGTTTGGGTAATGGCTTGGAAATTTCTACAGATGAAAAAACTGATTTTTGGCAAAACACGCACTATGGTTTTCAAAGAGACGATGGGCATTGCTTATTGATGCGACAAGTTGGCGATTTTTCCCTAATGACCCAAGTAGAATTTCAGCCTCGGGAAAAATATGATCAATGTGGCCTAATGGTGCGGATTGACAGTCAGAATTGGATAAAAGTTTCCACGGAATATGAAAGCGAACAAGCTAGTCGGCTTGGTTCTGTGGTGACCAATTTGGGATATTCTGATTGGGCAACGCAAGACATTTCTTCACGATACCGCGAAATGTGGTATCGCATCAGTAAACGGGGGAGCGATTTTCTGCTAGAGAATTCTTATGATGGGCAGGCTTGGCTGCAAATGCGGATCACACACTTACACAACATAGCCGACGATTGCCAAATCGGAGTGTATGCCTGCAGCCCAATAGGCAAAGCGTTTCGCTGTTGTTTCAAAACCTTGGAAATCTCAGACAATCAGTGGCTGGTAATACCAGAAGCCAGCTAATAACTGTATGCACCTGACTGGCACTTATGCGCCTTAACGCCTGGCTTGTTGTGGTTAACGGCTTGTCTCAAGATCTGAGTTGCCGATTCTTTGTACACCCTATAAACTGGTTGGAGAACTTAAAGATTCACCTAATAAATCCGTCTAATAATAGATGTTATGCTGACCAGTATTTTGCTGTGGTTGATCGCACTTAGCCTGTTGCTAATCAGCTTCACCCCTGGAGAATGGTACAAGCTGTGGCTCTTTGAGATTTTGGGGGCAGGCTATCTTTGGTTTGCGGCCTTGACTTTGATATTGCTGTTGGCTCTGTTTTTACCCAGGTTCCGCCCTTCCCGCCGGAAATTGATGATCACCTTAGCTGTAGGGCTGGGGTTTTATGTCAGCACAATTGCTACCTGGTATGTTCCGAGGTTCCGAGATGCTAGAACTGGTGGTCTCCCATTGACCGTAATGACCTACAACGTCAACTACCAACTATGGGAGACCAGTGCCGTGACTAACCTGGTTCGGGCAAATCCCGTAGATATATTCGGGTTAGTTGAACCCCTCAAGGAGCAAGCCGCAGAGCTACTAGACAAGGTGCAGGATCTTTATCCTTACTATTACCGCGCAACGGGAGGCGGACTGAGTTTATTTAGCCGCTATCCCATTACAGAGGCAACGACTGATAACTTGGGAACCCGCCACCATAGCCTATTCGCAAGCGTTAATGTGACAGGACACCCCATTCGGGTTGTTGTTGCCCATCCCCTTGCCCCTATATCCATACCTAACTTTATCAATCGTAACCAGGCGATGGTAGCCCTGGCAGCCTATGCAGCACAGCAGTCAATCACCACCGTGATGATGGGTGACTTTAACCTCACCTCCTGGTCGATTTATTTTCGCAACTTTATCATTAACTCAGGATTACGCAGTGTCAATCTAGGGCATGGACTAAATCCAACCTGGTTTTACGCTGACGGAGCGCGATCGCTATCCCATCTCGATCATTGGAAACAAGCTCTAAAAATTCCCATTGACCACATTTTCGTCAGTCAAAATGTCAGGGTTGATCAGGTCATCACACTGCCTTCAGGTGTATCTGATCATCGTCCAGTGATTGCAAAACTACGAGTGACGTAGCTTGTTTTAGCCCCTCATAACGGAGGTAACAAAACCTTAATGGAAAGTCGTATCCATATCAATCCAGATATTTGTAATGGAAGACCTGTTATAGCTGGA
Organism: Microcystis sp. M015S2; assembly: GCF_020245945.1. NCBI lineage: Bacteria > Bacillati > Cyanobacteriota > Cyanophyceae > Chroococcales > Microcystaceae > Microcystis > Microcystis sp. M015S2. The sequence goes on along the minus strand of NZ_JADBTX010000143.1, from coordinate 2,521 downwards.
ACCCGAATTCCGGTGCAAACAGTTATGGAATTTTTGGCAGCAGGGGATTCTATTGAAGAAGTCCTTGAAGAATATCCTTCTCTGAATCGAGAAGATATTTATGCCTGTAGGCAATTTGCAGCAAGATTGATGGCGAATCACTATGAAGTCAGAAAAATTGCATGAATGGTTTTTTCTTTGATGAAAATTTACCAGCTAAAATCCTGTTCACTCCATCTTTACCGATCGTTCATGTTTCGGTTTTAGGTAGAAGTCCAAGGGATACGTAAATTTGGCAATATGCAAAGGATAAAAAACTGGTTATTGTTACGAAAGATGCGGACTTTTCCGAGCGACTAATGCTAGATTTTTCCCCACCTAAAGTAGTACATCTCCGTTTTGGCAATATACGAAAACGAGAATTTCATCAGTTTTTAGCCCGTATTTGGCCACAGGTTGAAGCTTTGGTCACTGTTCAAACCCTTCACTCCATTTTGAAAGGCAAGAGTAAGACTGGTTCTGTATTCTGTGCTACCGTTTGAATTTGGAATTACTGTGACCTTGCCCTATCCACGTCTGTTAGACTTCTGATAAGAACGAATCGCACTAGAACCCTATATCTTTGATTATCTCGGCGTGATCTCAGTCGAACGCTCAGTCGAACGGTTTCAGCCCTTCGGTAAAACTGAGGGCTTCGGCCGTGAGATCAGCCGAACGGTCTTCACCTGACATTTATGATAGAATTCACCCTGTTCACCGCCTCTATCGTGCCGACAACAGTCACCGTGATCACTTTAACTCTTTTGCACCCCAGTCAGGCCACGCCCCTACAACATTGGCAATTTGACAATGAGCAGTCAACCATTCTCATCGGCAGGGCGCTGGATAATCATGTGGTTCTCTATAGTGCTGTGGTTTCGAGGCGGCACTTAGAAATCCACCGTAATGATCGCGATGACTGGGAATTGGAAAATTTAGGGTCAAATGGGACGTTTCTCAATGGCAAAGCGATCGAGAAAACCGCCGTCGTCGATGGTATGGTGGTTCGTTTAGCCACCTCTGGCCCGCAAATTCAAATTCGTCTCATCGATGAGGACGAGCAACCAAAATTAATCCTCAAACCCCTAGAGGCTCCTTTGGTGGGCGACCAAACCCAGCCGGAAAAGGATACTATCGCCAGCTAGAAAATATTAAATTTTTATAAATTTTTTTCAATTTCCCTAACAAAATGTAAAAATAGATACAGAATAATAAATAAGATCTTTTCATTTGTTGTCCCTATATAGGGACGACAAGGGGGATTAAAGTCACTTTAAAGCATTGCAGGGAGTCGGTGATATGACGTTAGCCTATCGAGGAGTTAAGTACGAAAGGGATTCTCTCCCCTTGGAGATGAAGACTGGAGATATCGGCGGTAAATACCGAGGTCAAGACTGGAATCACCATTATCCTCGCCATATGCTCCAATTAGAGCCGAAACTGCATCGTCAGTATCGTGGAGTTGCCTACAGCACCCGTCCTCATCTTGCCGGGCAAGTCACCCCAAACAGTTGTCCGTTGCCCGTTGTCAAACCCCCTGTTGTTGTCCAAGAGGAAACCCTTTCTAGCATCCATCTGAACAATATTCGTCGTCGTCTGGAACGTCGTTTACAAATCGCTCAAGAGAATGGTGACGAAACCCTCGTTAATCTCTTGAAAAAAGAATCCCAAGACTTAGCCTTAAACTGCTAGATTAGCGGTTTTTCCCCACTTTCCCCTCGGTTCTGCCGGGGGGAATATTTTTGGGCGCAAAAATGCCTAAATCTTCCCCCGCTCACTCCCAAGGCCGGCACTTTTTGATTTTAAAAAACCCTAAAGATATTATCCAACAAGATTTTTATACCAATTCTCCAAAGTCTGACTACAGAAGTTTAATCCCCCTAAATCCCCCTTAAAAAGGGTGACTTAAATTCGATGTGTAGTTTTAATTTAGAGAAATGGTATTAGATTTTTTCAGCCAACTCTAGTTAGGAGTTTACAAGCTTTTAATTATATTAGGTCGAGGTCTATTCTAGTTCGGGTTCGGATTGGGGCGTTGTATCATTTCCACAACATTTTTGATACCTTGGATAAAAGTTTGAAAACTACGCGATTTATTTTCAGTTAGGGAAAGATGGGGGGCAATCTGTTTAGAGTGGGTTCCTGCATAATACTCTTTCACTAGCTTTTTTAATTCTTGTTTGGCCGAGTTGAGCTGGTCTGGTTCTCTGTATTTACTTTTATTTTGTTTTTGGCCGAGACTATTTAAATTATACGCCTTGGCCACTGCTGCTAAATCTCCCAGAAACCAAGATTCTAATTCATGGCAAATAATCCGAATTAAGACTTGAGCATCACTGGCATTTTGACAAATTTCCCCTAGTGGGACTTAGGCGTTTTCGGTCAGCAAAAAAGGCTCAAACCATTACGGGACAAAGGGTTAACCTCGATTTATGATTTTCCTTGATATATCTGGGTTTCAGCGATTTTGGGCTTCTCGAAGTAAATCCCAAGCGGGGATTGG
>NZ_JADBTX010000142.1:0-5078 GCF_020245945.1 Microcystis sp. M015S2 | reverse complement strand
TAGCCATAGTTTTCCGTCAAAATTCGATTTTGTCTCTTAAAACCCTGATTAATCGGTTTTTAGAGCTAATTTTGACTCTTGGTCTAATCTGCCTGTCTTCCTTGCTGTGACTGACTTACAAATTTTTGGAGATGTCTATTGACCGCGATCGCCTTTTGACCTTTGACCCTTTCCCCTTGAACTGCGATCGCTGATTAGTTGATAGTCAATAATTGATTGAAAAAACACGGATGAGAAGCTAGGGACATTTTTTCTGGGCCAAGTCGCTAGAATGGGACTAGACTCCTCAAGCTTGAAGAATCTTCCTATGTCAGACGCTGTAACGATCGCCGATATTTACAAGTTATTTGAAAGAACTGAGGCCCAATTTGCCGAGTTTCAAAAGGAAGCTGATCGCCGCAGAGAGGAAGCTAATCGCACGATGGAAGAATTAAAAAAACAGGTACAAGAAACGACCAAAGCTGTTAATAACCTCACAACGCGCTGGGGCAGATTCGTTGAAGAAATGGTAGAGCCTGCGGTTGTGCGTTTATTTCAGGAACGGGGCATTGATGTCACCCAAACGATGAGTCGCTTGAAAAGTAAGCGTTCTGGGGCGGCAATGGAGATTGATATTGTGGCGGTGAATGGGAGCGAGTTGGTGGCGGTAGAATGTAAATCTCGACTGTCGAGGGATGATGTAGATGATTTTGTCAGCCGATTACAGCGATTTAAGGTTGCTTTCCCCCAATTTCGAGAGTTTCGGGTTTATGGGGCAGTGGCAGGCATTGAAATTGATCAGGGGATAGATGTCTATGCCTATCGGCGCGGTTTGTTTGTGATTAAGCAGTCGGGGGAAACGGTTAAAATTATCAATGATGCTCAGTTTCAACCTTTGGGTTTTGCTTAAGCTGTTTAATCTCTTTTTTAAGAAGGCGTAATTTTGCGATCGCCTTTTTAGTTAATAATGAATAGTTGATAATGTAAACTGTCAGGAGTCATTTTGGAAACCATCATGGAAATAAAAAACATTAAACAAAAAGCCAGAAATTTAATCGATAAATTGCCAGAAATTTTACAGGGGATGATACACAGGTAAATTATAGCATTTCTCGCATCTGTGCGGCACACTTAAACCTTTGCTGATTAAGCTGTTCAGGATCGGGAATGTACCTCGTGTGAATCAGAAACGCTATAAATGTAATTGATTATGTTTAATTAGTAGTAATAGAATTGGTGCGTTACGGCGGATTGTTAGTTTTATTTTATTATCCAAATTAGTAGCCGCAAACACGCACCCTACACTCTACAGCAGCTTAACAGGAGTCGCACTCATGGTTCTGGTATTTGTAAATCTCGACAAATTTTCCGCGTCAAGAATTCATTGATTTCACGATGGCGCGGAATGGCTGAAGATTTCTGATTGACACGATTTACATAAATCGTATGATTGCCGCCTTCTCTTAAGAATTCACAGCCATAAGCTTCTAAATGACGAATTAAGTTTATACGTTTCATGCAGCCCAGAAAGTAACAGACTCTCGAATCACTTCTTGTCCTTGCAGTTGCTCTTCAGCTAATATACGATTAGCTTCTAAAACTAGCTCAATTGCTTCTTCTAAATTGCTTCTAGTTTCTTCTAGAGTCTCTCCTTGAGTATTAGCTCCTGGCAATTCTTCGACAAAACCAATATAGCCTTCGGGAACTTTCTGGAATATTTTTGTTAGTTTTAGTTGCATGATTTACCTCAGAATTTTAAATTATATCACCCACCATCATTAAAGTTAGCGGTGCGTTACGGCTGCTGAAGTGAAGCTAACGATATAATCGGATACAGCCCAAGCTGCATAATTAAGAGCCTGGCGAATATCTTCCTCCTCCAACTCTGGATAAGTCTCTAAGATTTCCTGAATAGATAACTGACTAGCCAACAGTTTCAAAACAAATCCTACAGTGATACGCATTCCTCGAATCGTTGGCTGTCCAAGACATATTTGTGGATTAACAGTAATACGGTCTAGCTCTCTAATCACCGTGGAACTCCTGAGATAAACTCCTCCTGTATTGTTACATACAGCAATGAATGTTGAGCAAGTTTCTGCGCTGCTGCGTGTGAATTAAGCGGCGACGAGAGTAAATATACAGCATTTATCCACCAAATAACACCAATCACGGGTTGAGGTTTCGTTGAGGACATCGAGAGGGAAAAGCCTTTTTGGATATTCTGAGCGTTAGCGGTGGTTTTAGAATACACCATCTCTAGGAGCCTATCTTGCTATAATGTAAACTGTCAGGAGTCATTTTGGAAACCATCATGGAAATAAAAAACATTAAACAAAAAGCCAGAAATTTAATCGATAAATTGCCGGATAATTCTACATGGGATGATTTGATGTATGAGATTTATGTGAGACAGGCAATTGAAGCAGGATTAGCCGATAGTGAGGCGGAAAAGGTTATTTCTGTGGCAGAAGTACGCACTAAGTTCAAGCTAGAGCCATGAAAGTTTTCTGGACAGAAACCGCCGTTAATCATTTATCATCCATCTACAACTACATATCACAAAACTCCCCTCAATATGCTCAAAGACTGGTGGAAAGATTGACTAGACGCTCAGAACAGATTGCTAATTTTCCCTTTTCGGGTCGTCTTGTTCCGGAGTTTGAAACTGAGCAGATCTGAGAAGTTATCGAGGGTTCTTATCGCATAATTTATTATATCAAGCCTGAGCAAATCGATGTTATTGCGGTACTTCATGCTGCCCGAAACATTGAAAATCCACAAGATTAACGATAATCCAAGACCATTGGGGGAGTAAATTAATGGCAGCAGTGAAGATTACCAAAAAGCGCAAGAAAGCTCCAACGGGTTAGCTATCCCTCTGGGAGGAGTGGGAGGCCAATAGTCCAGAAATTATTGAGGTGGCTCATCAGTTCATCTTGACTAATTGTCACAACCCGCAGCGGGCGATATTTCTCGATTGATCTTAAATCTTTGGTTGAGACTGCAAGAAAGCTCATGTTACGCTACTGCGAACCCATCCTACAAATAATTGTGTCTCCCTACTTAATTCTACAGGGGATGATACACAGGTAAATTAAATGTAATTTATTATGTTTAATTAATAGTAATAGAATTGGTGCGTTACGGCGGATTGTTGGTTTTATTTTATTATCCGAATTAGTAACCGCAAACACGCACCCTACTGGATTGTTTCAGCTAATTTGGTGTATTAGAAAAATGCTATAAGTTCTATAATCTAAGACTTTAAGCCGAAATCTATTGCCCTATTTTAGCTGAAACAATCCACTACACTTTTGCTTTTTTTGTAGTAGGGGCAATTGATGAATTGCCCCTATAGATAGCGTTTAGGTGTAAACCAGTACAAACTTCACCAAATGAATCACTGGACGGGTACAGCGTCAGGTAGTTTGTATGTTCCATTCAAGACAGACTCACCGGGACGATAAATCCGCATAGCGAAATTCCAGCCCTCGGTTACATCTACCCGATTGGGAACATCGCCACAGTTCTCTTGCGATCCGAAATACACGGTGAAGGTGCCGTCGGAGTTCAGATTTACATTGGAGGAATTGACGATGTTCTTCTCTTTTTCCATGTAGCCGTTACTGTTATATACGGTGATGGACCAGAACGCCTCATTATCTGGAACATCATAGGTCGCTTTGTGACAAATATTGTAATTATGATCCCCATCGTAGTTTAGATAGATTGCGTCCCATTCAGGTAAAAGCCCCCACCCAGTGGCTACCACGATGTGACGGGTATCCTCGTTGACCTGGCCACGCGGTCCCATCATCCCCGTCACACTGCTGTATTGGGCTGCATCCTTTTGATACTGCAAAGTTAGGGCTTGCAGCGATTCTTCGTCCCACTTGAACTCGGGCAGTGGATCGGCACTGTTGGCATTGATGCTGAACTGATCCTGCAACTTGTGGACCAGATCCAATTCATCCTCGTCTATGGGATTGAACACTTGGATGCGGACGAAGAGACCCAAGTATTTAGTGTCATGGGGCAATTCATACGTTCCGGCTTCGTAGATCACCTTGGGGCAATAGTGGTCGTTATCCACGAGTTCAACCGATACGTAGCGATCTCGAGGAAATTCAGGGACGGTGATGGTGGCACCTTTAGACGTATCGACAACGCTCTGGGAGTAGAGAGTGTCCCTGTTCATCCGGATGATGGGTTGCAGGTCCAGCGGCGTGACGTTGCGTAAGTGGTAGAAGCGATTCAGGCCTCCCGCCGTTTTAACGATGGTGCCAAACTGCCGATCGCATTCGGCACGGATATAGGTCTCTGGTGTGACCAGGACATTGTTATTTTCTGCCATGATTGTCTCCTAATTGAGTATTCTGAACCAGTTCGTTTCTTGACACTCACCGGCCTAGAAGCGCGGTGATTCTTCGGGAAGGCACTCATGGAAAACCACTGTGTATGAACTAGGACAAGACTCCTACTCCCCTGGCGATGCCAATTGCCGCTACTCCCTCCTATGTTGTCACAATTGGGGCTACTTTTTTGGTCTGTTGTTCGCTTCACTCGCTTAAAGTCTTTGCTTGTGGGGGCTGGGTCTGGAGTGCTACCGCACCGAAGACCACCGTTGGACGGTGAGCTTTGTTGAACCGTTCGGTCAGCCGCCTTTTAACACAGGTGTCACTGTCCGTTTCACCCACCTTTAAGGTCAACGTAGCTACCCTGATTCTACTAGACATCTCCAAAAATTATAGCTCAGTCACAGCTTGCTTTTAGTCTGTGTACTAATTAGATAGTTCGATAGCTGAAATGTATATCTATCGTTGCTAATTCAATTTCACTGAGGAAATATGAGGCAATTAAAATAATTTTTATTCGGGTAGATTCCTTAACTAGAAAGACTTTTGGTCTTGAGATAATATTAGGTCGAGGTCTAATGTAAAGCCGTCCTTTTAGGACCTGTCCTTTAGTCACATCTTTCTTAACATTTCAAACCTTTGTAGCACAAGGCTTTCAAGACTCGGTTAACAATTTGTAATATTCCTTGTTGACACCCTTACTGACAAAGAAAAAACTGAAATCAAGTCAGGATAAGGGTT
>NZ_JADBTX010000141.1:0-14895 GCF_020245945.1 Microcystis sp. M015S2 | reverse complement strand
TGCGGTGGATAATTGGGTTTATGAAGATGTGAACACCACTTTTATTCAAGATGAGGAAATGTGTCAGCGTCTAATGAATCTCAATCCTAATTCTTTCCGCAAGATGGTGGGAACCCTGTTAGAAGTTAATGGTCGCGGTTATTGGGAAACTTCTCAAGAGAATTTAGACCGCTTACAGGAACTTTATCAAGAAGTGGAGGACAGTATCGAAGGAATCGAGTAGAATAGATAGATAAGAGGCGTTGCTGAATCAAGGTATGAATGACAACCTTGCACCTATCCAAAAGTTAGTTTGGGTCTAGGTTTTAAAAATCCCACAAAAGAAGATTCATATCTCAAATCAGCAACGCCTAGATAGATAAGACTTGAGGGACGCAGCTATTGGCTGGTCTCTTGGGTTTTTAGGTGTTCGATTATGGGAAGGAGCCACAAAGATGCAAAGGGTGCAAAGATCGATCGATTATATTGTAGGTTAAGCTTATCGCACAGAGTCTGGAAGATTCCTATGATAAGTCTAAGCTGTGATTTGAATGATTGAGTGAATACTATGATTGTGTTGTATTTGGCAAGTATTTACTAATAATCAATATCTGGCTTTTTTATCTGCAGCTTCAGGATAAGGCAAGCGGAGCGGCGAGGACAATTTTTAGCTGTGTCCCTTAATCCAAGTTCGCCGCTCGGCTGGTTAGTGTGCCAATAGATTTTGTCGGTAGTCCCTAGATTTTGGAATGGCGGCGCGGTCTGAAGGACGGCGCGATCGATTTGCCGGTAGTCCCTAGATATTGGAATGGCTCCGGATGCCGTAGCTGGTAGTTAGTTCGGAATCTGGTACTCCTTCCTGTTTTCTCGATCTCGTCGTGGCCATCCTTGTGAAGCCAGATATCAAGCTCTCGAAAAAGAGCAACCCCAATAGCGATCGCTAAAGGTCGAATAATTATAAATTTTTGTCAAGGGGTGGGGTCAGACAGAGGACTCATCACTAGAATGAGGCTAATTGTCAGGAATTTAGTTAAACAAGGTTTTTGGCAATATGCTAATCTGGCTAACAAGCTTTTGGGCGTGATATAGAGAAAATTTCTGGCGATTGCACCTAAATGGAGTGATATGCAGAAAGTTGACCTATATCGTTACTCTAGAGAGTTTTACACAAAAAGTTGACCTATAATATGTAGTTAGATCACAAAGCTAAAGCAATTGGTTTTTCAATGCAGAGTTTTGTCGTAAGGGGAGCGAGTTTACATTCGCCAATAGTATAATTTGATTGATAAGAAGCCAAACATTTTTTACACTGCTTATCCGCCTTTTCACATCTTATGAAAATTAACCTGGGAAATTTTGATCTCACTCAGCTTCCATCCGCAGAGGATGATAACTTTGAATTCAAATCAAGTCGCACTTTTCTGGAAGAACTCAAGAAGAAACTAAGCTGTGCGGTATCTGCCTTTGCAAATTCTGGAGGTGGGTGTTTTATTGCTGGTGTGGACTCTGATGGTAATGCTGATAATGGCCTGCCTCTAAAAGTTGGAAGACAAGATTTACGCGACTGGGCTGATCAGATTGTTAATCAAGTAGAACCAGTTCCTAAATATGAGATTAAAATAATATCTGATTCAGTAGGACGAGGAGTCATTCAGTCCGATTCGGCTGTTTTGCTTGTTGCCGTTTATGAGAGCCACGCTGGTCCACACATGGCTCATGATAATTGCTATTACATTCGAGCAGGTGCTCATACAGTCAAAGCCAAGCATTTTATTGTTGATGCAATTTGGGCTAAAAGACATTTCTCCAAACCACGTTTAACACACTTATTTAGACTTAAACCAGAAAACGAGCAGGCTATTCAACTTGGAATTATTTCACTTACAGATGCCCCAGCAATTGAAGTCAAGGTTAATATTTTGCCCTTGCCGAAAATGATGATTAATTTGGGAAATTTATTTCCCCTCCAAATATCTGTTATTGATCAAGATAATCCATTCTTTTTTGACGTGTCGACTTACTCTCAAGCAAATAAGCTTTTTGGAGAAGATGTACTACTTGAAGTAGAGTATAAGGATCTTTCTGGCAACTCTTATAATTATAATACTAGATTAGGAATTTCTGGTTCAGTACCACCTTTTACAGAAGTGTTGAATGTTAAGATTTTGAGGATATTGTCCAAGTTGTGCGTTGGCATTGATGATACAAAATTTGAGCAGTTAATGACTCTATTCTCAATAAACAAGGGATTTTACCTGGGTGAAACCCAAACATTGTAAAGTTTTATTGCAGGATTCAACACTTCTGCACCTTTTACACTTAAAAATGACGCTTCAGCAAAAATAGTAACAGCACTTGAATCAATTAACAAAGCTCTTTTGAAACTCGCAGTTCCGCGCAAAAATATTGCTAAACCGAGCTTTCTACTATCACAGCCCTCGGAAAGTGTATTTCTAAATATTGAGAGTCTAATTCCCGAACTTCTAGCAGATATTAGAAATGATCTGCAAAACTATCCATTTGCTCGTGAGTTTATCATTATGAATAAGGGTGTAATGTATCGGGAAGATACCAATGAATTCACTCTCAAATATTATTCAGGCGTTAGTTTATGAAATCACCTATAATGATGCTCCTCGTTTCGTAATTTCTGAAGAACTAGCTGCTTATCTAAGAAAACCTCAGACAGATTAGATGATATAGTTTAGGCCGGCGATCGTGGTTTATTTAATTGATGGAGATGCGATCAAATTATTCCGTTATGCAACTGTAGTGCGATCGCCGATCTTGTCTGGTGCGTTCCCTAACCTGGCTTCCACTGCTCCGCCGATCGATTTTGGGGAACGCGCCATGCACAACTATCCCCCAATAGCGATCGCTAAATAAATCCCACAGCATCCCGGATATTCTCATCAGTAACTTCCAGATAGAAAGCTAAAGCGCCTAAGCTTGAGTGTCCAGAGATTTTCTGGATGGTTCGCAGTGGTACACCCGCCGCGTGCATTCGGGTTAGAGCAGTTCGCCGGAAGCTATGCGTGCTGATGCCCTTAAATCCTATAACTCGGTGTTGATATATTCAAGTTTGGCAAGCTTGCTTTTGGCAAATTTAGCCCTGCCCGCCCGCGAAACCCGCAAATTTAAGTTTTGCCGGTAGTCCCTTAGTTGGTATGATTCCGGATAGAGCGGCGATCGGTCAGGAAATAACTTTCAGAGCGGTTGATTCTTTTAACCCAAATGATCAGAAAGTCTTAAAGCCAATCCTGCCAGAGCCAGTACGGGGTTAGCGGCGGTGCTGATGGGCATAACGGACATATCGCAAACGTATAGTCCCGCAGTGCCTCGAACTTTCAGGTCTTCATCGACAACCGAATCGTTATTGAAATTGGCATTACGGTTAGCTTTCCAGGGCATCCGCAAAGTGCCGCAGGCGTGGTGAACAGTACCCCACCCAAAAGGCCATTGTTTACCGTCGCCCTCGCCATATTCTGCTGTGATGAAGTTCACGTCGTTGAACTCGGCAAAAATGCGATTTCTTGTTTGATTAAGTAGAGCGAAAAACTCATTTTTGCTTTTATTCCAGCCTGCAAGGGACGGGAAACGAGAACCCAACAAATCATCTAGATTTGAAAAACGTTTGAAGCGGATTTCGGGCGTATAGTTATCGTTAGCGTGGGAGAAAATGCCATTCTCATCATCGAGACAGTTTCCAAAGCTAAACTTGATGTCAACACGGGTTCTGCTAGTATCGTCAACCACGGGTTCGGCAGAAGGATCGTTGTTTCTCAGATGCCAATATTCATGATTAACATTCATTTCTATATTGAAGGGGTAGATCACTTGACCGTTAGCATCTCGATTTCCCCGCGAGTAGAAGATAATTTTAGCGTGGTCTTGACGACTGAGGGGAATTAGTGAAGGGTTTCTTCCCAGAGACGACACATAGGCTTGGGATTCTCCTGTCACGGGATGGTCGGTTAAGCCAAAACCCACTTGTTGGCGAATTTTATCGGGTAGATTTTGATAGACGGTAGAACGATGGATCAGTTTCGGGCTTTCCGTAGAACCTGCGGCGATGATTACCTTGGGAGAATAAAAACTGATCTGCTCTCCCGTAATCGTGTTAGTGGTTTTAACTTCATACCAGTCAAAAGGGACGTTCTGAACCGCTTCTACGAAACTATTCAGTTTGATAAATAGACCCTTCCCGTTTTGATCGACACCTGGGGTCAGTCCAACTTGGTTGATCAGCAGTTCGGCGGTGTTGAACACTCCCGTGGGTTCTGCAAAGAATTGATTTCGTGGTGTGCCGTCGGGATCGAGATAGGGTTGATGGACAGCACGAGGTGTCTGTTTTATTTCAAAATCTGAATTAAGAGAACTGGATTGAAAATAGCTCACCAACTTTTTTGCTTTATCCCCCAGCGATGACGATAGATTCATCCTGTCATTAGCCAATCGGAAATATCTCGATTCCAAGTCTTGACGTACATTATCCGGGAAAAACTCCATCTCCCAACTTTGAGCTTGTGGAATCAGTCCCGACCAAAAAATAGAACGCCCGCCAAAACATAATTGGGGTTTAGAGCCGATAAAATGGGAACCGCTAGGTGACTGCTTGAAATTATCTACGCCAAAGTGGGGGGCTACCGAACCGTTAGGGATGCGACTGATATTATAGACATGGGTTGGATAGATGAAGGAGCCAGCATCTAAGACCAAAATGCGATGACTTTGCCCCAATCGATCGGCTAGGTCATCCGCTAAGATGCCACCTCCTATTCCGGAACCGATGATAATGAAGTCAAAATCTTTATTGTTGCCGTCATAATCTCGGATCAAGCGGGTGTGAGCTTGAGGTTTTTCTGTCACCAGATTTGCATAGTTGTTCTGAAATGGCATTCGTCTTACCCTTGGCTTTTCAAAGTTAGTTTAGTTACCAAAATACAATCAATTACTTTTTCGATCGGTATAGAGAAACTCTGATTTCAATCATATAGCTGACCCACCAATACGTCTAGTTGTCGAAAACTTTAGTTGACACTCCCGTCGCGCTCAAGCGAGGGCTTCGGCCGTGAGGTCAGCCGAACGGTCTTCACGACATTCAAGATAAAATTTTCAGCGGACTGTCACAAAAGGGAAATAATTACTCTATTTAATACACGCGTTAGGACGGGACAATGAAACAAGAAACTTGGTGGATAGAGCGAGAAATCGAAGTTCTCAATCAGAAGGTTCGACACTTCGATCGTGTCGAGAGTGATCCTGATCAACTGAGATATATTCGTCAGACCCTGACGGGATTAAATCGGCAACTTTGCCCTGCGGATACGGAAAGTGAGGTCTTATCAAGATTTGTCGATTAAGGAAATCTCGATCGCTCACAAATTCACAATTTTTGCCCTAATTAGGGTCTGCTGAATAAATCTAAAAACCTTATCCAACAAGGTTTTTAGACTTTTTTTCCCTCAAAAAGTGCCGACCATGGGAGTGATTGGGGGGAAATTTCCGGGACTTTTTCCCTGAAAATTAGGTAATTGACCACCTGAAAATCGGTAAAACCCTACACCCTACACCCTACCCCCACGAAAAACTTTTTGCCGCAAACCCTAATTAGATGTATAGATTTGTGGAGGAATTAACTATGATTCGATTTTTCCCCCTTGCCGTATCTTCCAAAGTTCAATGCACCTATCATAATGAGAGCGATCGCTTTCAAATTATCAGGGTCATAGAAGAAGGGCAATGGCTCGAACGAACGCTTGCGGCTGGTCAGCGACTGAAATTCGAGGCTTACCGCAATAGTTATGTTGATATCTATATTGCCGATATGGCCATGATGGTATTGAGTGATCGCCTTTCCTGTGAGGGATTGATAGATTGAACGGGCGATCGAGAAATAGCGGGGACGGAACCGCCATCCTTTTGTCCCCGAAAAAATTGCCGTCCGTCCGTCACAATCCGTCGGGACGGTACTCTAAATCTTGTCAACGCGACGAGAACGCGCACTGTGTCGTAAACTTCTGTATGTAATATGGCCTCAACCAACGGAAAATTTTATCGGGGGTCTAGCCCCAGACCCGAACGAGAAGATATTCTCGAAATCGTCTATAGGTACTCTTCTTGCCGAGTAAACGATGATTTTGATCAAGAAAAGGAGATGCAAGTTCTGGATATTATCCAAAAGTCTTTTTCCAATCCTGAGCTATTCGATTGGGTGCATCGAGTTGATGAATTGATCGAATGGCAATTAGAGCGGGGAAAAGTACCCGAAGAAAAGGTAATTCAAGAAATTTTAGCAATTCAAAAGCTGGTTATCGATTTAAATCTTCACCCTTGCGAACCTTTAAAGTTTAGCGAGTTTAGCGAAATCGTCAAAAGTTTCTGCCGACATATCTTCGATATCAAACAATACTTTAGCGAATCGGACTATATAATTTTCAATCCCCAAAAATTTTTGAGAAATCTGATCGCGAAAAGCGAGTCGTTAACCGTTTATGCGATCGGTTGGCTTCCCGGTCAATCTACGGACATCCATCATCACGGTTACGATCTGGATGCCATTCTCGTCCTCGAAGGACGCTTAACACATTGGCTGTGGGAATCTGCCGTCGATCCAGCGGCGGCCACCCCCGTCCCACAATACTTTACCGCCGGCGATATTATCACGATTGATCGCCACCAATGTCACAAAATCGCAAACACGATCTCTAGTAATCTAAAAACGATTCACATTCGTTTGAGAGATGCCACCGTGGATAACTTTCAAGATGAAGGTGTCGGGTTTCGGGATGATCGCTGGTTTCGGGACGATCACTGGAATCGGCCTTTATCCGAGGAGAGCGATAAAAAGGACAGTAAGGGGGGTTGCTTGGTGATGTTGAAGGATATGTCGGAATACCGCATGAATACTCTGTCTCGAACTTAATTTAGGATTATCGAATATGAGCGATAGTATCACTCTCTCTCCCGCAATATACCTATTTGTCGTTACGAGCCGCTATCGGCTGTACGACATCTGCCGGCAACACCGTCCAGACGATGACATTGATCGTCGGATGATCGCTCATATTAATCATCTTTTGCGTCATTATTGCCTCACACACAGATACGAAGCCGACGATATCTATAACGAGGTATTATGGCGCATTCAGCGACACATACTGGGGGGGGGGACGATCGATTCTCCTCTCCCCTATTGTAAAGCCGTGGCCAAGTCCGTTATCGTTAAGCACGTCAAAACAGAAATCAAGCTTCGTTTACTTCCCCCTCTTCTGGTTGAAAAGTCCCGTCTTTCAGATGGGGAACTCCTATTGGACAAATACGAAAAACCCCTGAATGAGGCTTTAAATATATTAAAGGTAGATCACCTAGAAGACTTTCGTTTGATAGAACTTTTTTATCTGCAAGAACTTAGCTGGGGGGAAATTACGGGTCAGTGCGGCGGGGTCAATTGTGCGGCGATGCGTAAACGAGGACAGAGAGCAAAAGAAAAGTTGAAGACGATTTTTGGCAAAATTTTAGAGGAGCAAGGTTCTTTCTAGCGGATTATTAAAAACCGCTCGGATTCCTCTGAATATCACGCCAACCATCACCATAGGGGATAAAACGCATATCCGTATCTCGCATCGAATCCTGTAACCATCTGCGATTAGGATTTAGATAGGTGTTGGGGATGGCATTTCTGTTAGTAGGAGTTTGATATTGAGGGGAAGGGGAATTTTGCCGACACTGGGCGGGAATGGCGTTAGCGGCCGCTCTGGCATTACCCGTAATCGCCAAACCCAGTAGAGAGCCGATCGCCGCCCCAGTGCATTGTGCCGCTAAGGATTGTTGAGATGTGGTCAAACCCTCATTTGTCTCTGCCAGATTGATAGCCGCCGCGTAAACTAAATTGTTAGATGCACCATTGCCAAGCTGATCTTCGATAATTTTGCCACTACAAACTATGATATGGTTATCGCTATCGCGTAAATATTCTTCGCAGTTACCAGTAGCCAGTCCACCAAAGCTGAAATTATCGCCGCTGATGACGATATATTTGACGTTATTTTGATGGTCGGTGGCATAGCTGATCACGAAATCTTGTTCTCTGATCGTGGCATAAAAAAAATAGGTAAAGCCGTTTTTAATATCATGCAGTTCTGGAACCTTTCTGTTGGATTCGATTAAAAGTCCCCGGCATTTCGCCTGCTCCCTTGGAGAATTTGAACCCTCACCGTATTCGTTGACGATACAGTGACTGAACTGACCGTAAACATTATCTGTTCGTAAATCCCCCGCAGGGGACTGTGCGCGGGCGGGATAACTAAAGTAAAAGGTGGCACTGGCTATCGTCAGTGGCAATGCCAGCCGTGCGATAGCTGAATGAATTGAAATTGGTGGCAAAAAATGAAATTTCTTTTTCATGGATTCCGTCTAAATATTACCGCTCCCAGTCTCGCATCCTTCCATCCTACGTAACCGTTCAGGGGGGTAGAAGAACGATCGCCAAAAAAGGGCATCAAAATCTGATAAACTAAGTGACATGGAAGAGAAGTGTGTCAATCATAAGGAGCGGCTCTCCCTGGAAGATTGGGAAAAAACCCCAACCAGTGTCAGGAAATTGGTGGAGGAGATGGTGCTGCAAATAGAACAACAGGATCAGAGGTTAAAGGAAGTCCTGACAGTTCAGGAACAGTTACTAGAAAAAATCAATTCTTCATCAAAAAATTCCTCATTACCCCCATCGAGTGACCCACCGGGATTAGGAAAAAAGCAGACCATACAGAAAAGCCGTAAAAAACGAGGTGGTCAACCGGGTCATAAAGGAAATAGTCGAGACTTATACCCCATAGAAGAATGTAGCGAAGTAATAGACCATCATCCACAAGCATGTGCCAATTGTGGAGCTACCCTCACAGGAGAAGACATAAACCCCTATCGTCACCAGAGGCTCTTCTGGTTTCTGTGTGGAAACGAGGTCTATACTGATAGAATATCCGCAAAATAGTCCTAAAAGTCTTGCCAAATAAGCACTTCAGGATTACATAAGCAAAAATTATCACACAAAGTCGAGAAGAGCCCACCAGATAGTAGAAATTCCACCAATCAGTCCTATAGTCATTGAGCATCGTTTGCATCAATTGACCTGTACTGGATGTGGCACTAAGACTCGTGCAACATTACCAGAAGATGTGAACCCAAGTGGTTACGGAGTAAGAGTAGTAGCATTGGTGGCACTGCTAAGTGGAGTGTATCGCAATAGTCAAAGAATGGTACAAAGTGCCATGGCAGAAGTATTTGGAATTTCAATATCATTGGGAACCGTCAACAGACTGCGACTTGAAGCGAGTAATGCAGTGGCAAGCTGTGTCGATGAAGCAAAACTTTATATCCAAAGGGCAAACATTGTCGGAGCCGATGAAACCAGCTTTAATCAAGGAAATATTGATGGTTTTAACCCGAGCCAGAGAAAAGCTTGGCTGTGGGTTGCAGTCACACCCCTAGTCACATTTTTTGAAATTGCCCTCACCCGTTGTACTCAAGGGGCAAAGAATTTATTAGGTGAGAACTTCAGGGGAATTTTAAACTCTGACCGTCATGGTGCTTACAACTGGGTGGACTTAGAACGTCGGCAATTGTGTTGGGCTCACTTGAAACGAGAATTCATCAAAATTTCGGAACGACCTGGAGTCTCGGCAGAATTGGGAACGGCACTGGTTAAACAACAGGAGAAGTTGTTTGAACTTTGGCACCGAGTCCGTGATGGGACTTTATGTCGTAGCGATTTTGCCCAATTGGTCAAGGATATTCGTTCATCAATCAAGGCAACTTTAACTGAGGCTGATTCCTATTCCATCGGGACAAGGGAAAAAACCCCTCTAGCCAAAACAGTTCGCACTTGTCGTCAACTGCTCAAAGTTGAGTCGGCGATGTGGTTGTTTGTGACAACTGTTGGTGTCGAACCCACCAATAATGCAGCAGAAAGGGCGATTCGTCCGGCGGTGATCTGGAGACGTACTAGCTTTGGTTCTCAAACTCAAGCAGGTAGTAATTTTGTGGCTCGGATGTTAACTGTCGTGACAACCCTCAAGTCACAAAAACGGAATGTTTTGGAGTTTATGACGAAAGCTGTTGTGGCTGCTCGCAGTGGTACTACTGCTCCTTCTTTGCTTCCATCGGTTACTACTTGTTCTGATGAAGATGACTTTTTGAAAGTCAGTAGATGGAAAAGTTTGAATAACCAGAGTATTTAGTAACATCTGATACAAAATACTTAGAGAAACTAATTAAGAAAACTTATGTCTAAGAAAAAAGACTATTGCTATTAGCCAGAAGGCAAATAGATAGTATCAACAACTTGATAGATTTTATCAACGGCTTGCCTTAAAAACGATAGCATTTGTTGAAAAGTAAATAACTCTCGATAAATTAAGCGTCCACCCCGTCTCGGAAAACAAACTTTTCGCCATAATAAATTAATCCAAATATTAACAAGAAGAAAGGAAATTCCGATAAATAATAAACGAATAACTGGCTTTTTATTAGTGGTTTTAAGGCGACAAATATTTTTAATTCTATAGCTAGTCTCAATCCCAAACCGCTGACGATAGGCAGTATGAATATAATCTAGTTTAATAGATGGTAAATAAACGACATAAGCAAAATATTGAATTCCCTGCTGGTTTCTCTTGCCTTTTTTATATTGACAAACTATCCATAAATCAAAAGTTACACAATTATTTTGGTCTTTCCCCATAGTGGAAGTAGTTTGATAACTTTTATTTCCTTGAATAAATTGCTTAATTCCCCCTGTTTTACCTCGGATAATTGCTGGCATAATGAAAGGGATTTTTAAAGCTTGTAACCAACGAATAACAGCAATACTAAAAAAGCCTCGGTCTAAATAAAGAGTTTTAAAATCTATCTTTAGAGAAGAGCTTAATGCTAATAAATAGGTAATAATGGCGACAGTTGTGTCCGTATTCCGAATCCCCCTGATAGCTAAAGTTAATCTTTTTCCTTTTTTAATAAGATATAAGGTCGCATAAGCATAAAACGAGCAAGTTCCCTGTTTAGCCTGACTTCGGTAAATATAAGGTTTTTCGCTATCAGATGGTTCACCATAATAAGGAATTAAATTTAGGTCAATTGCTAATTTAAGCTTTCTTTTTTTGATTCTTGGTAATACCTGACTTTGTAAGGCTAGATTAACTGGCGACTCTAAGGTATCAAAATCATTTATTTTGTCTAAGTGATGGCGAATATTTCGACCACACCTAGCATTTTTAAGCATTTTAGATGTGTTTTCAATGCTGTCACAATTGCTGGCTGCCCTGACTAATATTTGATACAAGTCTGAGGCACTAAATCCACCCTGAGTTTCGAGAGGGATATGTTGAATTAAACAATCAATTGTTGTTTGTAATGTTTCTGATTCTGTTAGTGGGACTTAAACGCTCAACAAAGATCAAATCGAGTATAATCGTTACAGAGTAAGCACTTTACGTTGAGAAATCGGCGATGAAAGAGACAACCCCAGCCGCGATGCCCCCGTGCTTTGACCGATGGTGTCGGCGGTTTGACAATTGCTTCAAGAGCGAAGCGCAAAAAAACGGGTTCAGACACTATTTAGGAGGATTATTAGGGGAAAGTGAAAGGAAAAATCTAACTCAAATGGCCAATAATGCCTTCGGAGTGATTTATAACCGATTACATCACTTTTTGACCGAATCTCCCTGGTCAGACCGTCAGGTAAATGAATGTCGGTTGCAAGTGATGAACCAATGCCGCCAGACGCAAATACCCCGAGGATTTTCCCTGATTGTCGATGACTCAGGACATCGAAAAAGTGGCAATCTGACCGCCGGAGTTGGGAGGCAGTACCTGGGAGAAATTGGCAAAACAGATAACGGAATAGTCGCCGTTACTACCCATCTCTACGACGGGAAAAAAAGTTTACCCCTAGACATTGAAATTTATCAACCGGCTAGTTCTTTAAAGGAGGGGAAAGAAGACAAAGAATTTCAGAAGAAACCAGAGATAGCGATAGATTTAATTGACCGGAGCTTAACCAGAGGCTATCGACCGAAAATTGTGTTAATTGATGCTGGCTATGGCAATAACACAAATTTTCTGAAAGCCCGAGAAGAAAGAAAGCTAAAATACTTAGGAGGAGTGGCAAAAAATCGAAAAGTAATTATTGAAAAAGAAGGGTGTGGAGAAGAAACAATCCAGCTTGAGCAACTAGCAAAAAGCTTGCCAGAAGGGGATTTTGAGAAAATCACTATTCAGCTAGAGCGAGAAAAAACTGTCTGGGTAGCGGTATTCAGAGCGAAAATATCTCAACTAGAAGGAGAAAGGAACTTTGCTATCGTCATGAATGCAAGTTCTCTTGAAAAAGCTACAGAGGTGGACTATTTCATCACCAATGTAGTCGAGGCGGATACAGTAACAGCGTCGTGGATAGTGAGGACTTACACCGAAAGAAATTGGGTGGAAGTATTCTACCGAGAAGCCAAAGGATGGTTAGGGTTAAGAGAATACCAAGTCAGGGATAAACGAAGCGGCTCTTCGCCATTTTATCTTGGTGTTTTGTGCCTATACATTTATCCTGTGGCATAAGTTAACTGGGGGACTGCAAAGGCGGTGGGCGAATCGACCTTTAAACAGTTTTGTGGAAGCCTTGGAAGCTTTTCGGACAGCGATGTCTTTCCGTTTCTTTGAGTGGCTGACCGAGAATCGGGATGTGTTTGCCGCTTACAAAGCCAGTTTAGGCTTTGTTTGGGCTTGAAATTTGTTTAAGTCCCATTAGTAGTATTTGGCGGGTTTCGTTAATCAATTTTCAAATTTATTGGTGAAGTTTATTGATTTTATTCTAACATTTTTATGTTTTTTTTTGAGCGATTTTTTCTTTGATTAGTCAATCTAGATATAGATAACTTTTACTTATCATTAGTCGTTGCCTGAGTACATAAATACTAAGAAAATCCCTAATTTTTTAGCCCCTATCATTTAGCGATCGCTATTGGACAAAAACTTTTCCATCTACTGAAAGTTGCCTAATTTTATGGCTTGATGGAAAGGGTTTGTCTTTCTTCTTCTTTAGACCCCCTGAACGCTTACCATCCTACTATCCCACTTTTATTCGTCAATATCCCCTATGTAAAACTTAATAGCTTACCTTGCAATTCAATCTCCTCAATGGCAAATTGTATTATACTTCATCCTTACGAGAAATACCTTCTTCGCTTAGGTCTGAGGGGATTGGCGAGCATTTAGACTAGATTTAATCAGTTTGGGTAATAGCAATCCGGAGTTCGCTTTGTAAGTGTCGAATTCGGGATAGCGGGAGAGGGAGTGGTCTTTTTTAAGCATATTGGGGATGAAGACCCCAGTGATGAATCCCCCCAAAACCAGAAAAGGCAGCCAATGTTGGGCTAACAGGGCAAAACCGAGATAAATTAAAATCTCTCCCAAATAGTTAGGATTACGACAACGACTAAAAAAACCTTCCGTGATTAACCCTTCCCTATATTTAAGGGTAAAATACTTTTGGGCATCGCTACCGTAATGGAGAAATACCCCGATAATATTGACCGCTATGGCCACAGATATTAGAGGGGCGGCAGCCGTCACCTTCTGGCTAATAATAATAAAAGGGGCGGCCCAATATAAACCGAGAATGATAAAGGTAAATATTCCCATAGACAATGGTATTTCTTTTTCCCATTGTTGATCGGGATATAATCTATCTTTGATCAACCACATAAAACCGTAAGTTCCGTGCAGGGAAAGGTATATCCAAGCGAGCGGGGTAAAATTATTATAAAAAGCCATTAAGCCTAATAAGTAGTCATGCAAAATTAATTACCCAAATAAAAAATTAAGAAGTATAATACATAAAAAAACGAAGCAGCAGGAAAATACAATGAGATTGATTAGAGACCTAAACCCCGAGAGCCAGAAAATGCTAGAGAGAATTTATCGAGCTAGTAAACATCATCAAGTAAGAGAGCGAGCGAAATGTATACTCTTAAGTTTTCAGGGAACCACGATAGAAGAATTGAGCGGAATATTTGGAGTTACGAGAAAGACCATCTATAATTGGTTGACGGCCTGGGAAGATAGAAAACTAATTGGTTTTTATAATCGTCGAGGAAGAGGGAGAAAACCTAAATTGACAGAAGCACAAGGTCAACAAGTTATTGACTGGGTAAAAGAAGAACCGAAAAGCTTAAAAAAAATCCAGATAAAAATTGTAGAAGAATGGAAATTAACCGTAAGCAAAGACACGATAAAAAGACTCATAAAAAAAATCAACATGAGGTGGAAAAGGGTGAGAAGAGGGGTCGCCAAAACCCCTGATGAGTGGGAGCTTGAGGTCAAACTACCTATTTTAGAAGAACTAAAAAAACAGGAAAAAAGAGGAGAGATTGAGATAGGATATTTGGATGAAATGGGATGGGATTCAAAGCCTTGTATTCCTTACGCTTGGCAAGAAGAAAAAACCACGATAAAGTTACCACCAATTGAAGGTAAAAGACTAAATATTTTAGGAATAATGAAACGAGATAATCAATTATTTTATGAGACACAGGTCGGAACGGTTACTAGCGAGATAGTTATTAATTTTCTGGATAAATATTGCCAAAATATACAGAAAAAAACTGTCATAATAATTGACCAAGCTTCCATTCATACCAGCGAGGCATTTATGGAGAAACTTGAGGAATGGGAAAAGAAAAATTTGAAAATATTTTGGTTGCCCACTTATTCACCTCATTTAAATTTAATTGAAATATTATGGAGATTTTTAAAATATGAATGGATTGAATTTAGCGCCTATAAAGACCGAAAGAGCCTCCTCGCTTACGTTAAAAAAGTGCTGGACAATTTTGGAGGCGAGTATGTAATTAATTTTGCCTAGGTACTTAT
>NZ_JADBTX010000140.1:0-9169 GCF_020245945.1 Microcystis sp. M015S2 | reverse complement strand
AAGCAGATAGATAACTTATCGATTCCTTAAAATCAGGCATTGCTTCTATTATTTCATTTATGTTTTTTGAATAATAAAAATAAAATACAGAAGTGTAGTTTTTTATTTCGCTAGGAATGGTTTTACTAAGATGAATTTGTTGTTGTTTTTTGTTGGTAACTAAACATAATTGAGTTTCTTCTAACTTTATTGTTTCATTAATTCTGTACTGCGAGTAAAAATCATAAGCGATAGATTTTAATGTATCGGAATTTCCCCAAGAAATACCTTTTTCTTTGTTTTTTAATTGATAATGTATTCGTAATTTTGGAAAATCAATTACTAAATCATCTACAAAAGTTTTGAGTTGACTAAAAAATTTAGCATCAATGCCTTCTTCAACTATCTGTTTAGCTATTTCGCTCAATTTGTATATGGCAAAAAAATCCTCGTATTCTTTTCCCTTATTATTGTTGGTTCCTCCTCTATTTTTATTTTTGATATACGTTAAGGCATCTTCACCAAAAATTGTTTGAATTAATTCGTCTTTGTACATAATTTTTCAGAAAAATAAGAAATTATTTGATTATTTCATTGAATCCCAAGCCTCTAGAACTAGGCGATGGATGCTGTATTCACCGTACTTCTTTATCTTGTGGTTCTCTTGGGTTTGGTAGGTAAAATGTATTCTAAGATACATTCCTCCTAGCAAGGGGGTGGAATGAACCACAAAGACACAAAGGACACAAAGATCGATCCTATGTAAGTTAAACTTATCACACAGAACCTAAAAGAGCTATCTCGTTGTTCTTGAGGACTTAATATTAGGCATTTTCCTACTGGGAAGTGATTAGACTTCATACCAAAGGCTATCAGCAAGATTAAGTGTCCACTGTTTAAAAAATTTAGGGTATTTTGTTGACGTGATTTCTTTCCCCTCGCGAATCTTCCCCTTCCACTTTTCGATAGTTGAGGTTGGTATGCCTATCTTTTTACTTAATTGGTCATTGGTTAAGCCTTGTCGGTTCTCTATGTCCACAGCCTCACTCGGTTGATTTTTTAGCTGTGGACTGTCACCCGGAACGGGACCGATCGCGTCCGTGACCGGTTTATCTTTATCAGCAGCCTCAACCGTTACCACGGTTCCCATATCAGGGTTTTCCTGTTGTCTATCTAATTGGCTATCCTGTTGGCTATCCAATTGGATAGATAGGGCATTCAAGCGATGCTCTAGGCTAGTGATTTTGTTTGATAATAACTGATCGCAATCGGTCAAGCGATCGTCAATTGCTTCTATCCAATCGTCTAGCCTTTTGGCTAGTCTTTGAGTAATCGTCTCTATCCCGTCTATCCGATTGTCTAGGCGTTGAATAGCTATGTCTATCCTGTCTATCCTTTGAGTAGTTGCCTCTAATTTGTCTAGTCGATTAGTGTCTAGCTGATTGTCTATCTTGTCTATCCACTGCTTTTTTCCCGTGACTAGCGATATGTCTATCCTACCGTCTAGGCATTGATTAATAAAATCGTATAGAAGTGAGGCTGTGTCAGTGTTTTGGCTTTTAGCCAATTGATTAAAAGCGTCTCTTTTTTCCCCTTCAATCCTGATTGTGATTAGTTTGTCGCGTGCCATAGTTGTCTATCCGTTGTCTATCCGTCTATTCATAGGATAGCCAATTGTCTAGCCAATGTCTAGCCAAGATAGACAGTTTAGGAATTGGCACTCGATCGCATTAAATGAACATTACCGCGTCCCTAATATTCTCATCCGTAACTTCCAGATAAACAGACAAGGCCGCTAAGGATGAGTGTCCTGAGATTTTCTGAATTGTTCTTAGGGGAACACCCGCTAAGTGCATTCGTGTCAACGCTGTCCTACGGAAACTATGGGTACTGATACCCTTTAATCCCAATTCCGTGCAGGACTGTCTTAGGGCTAAATCAGCATAGGCCGTTGTTAAGGGTTTTGTCCCGTCCCGGCCCGGAAAAAGAAACTCACTGGGGGAAGCGATCGCTAAATAATCCCTAAGAATTGGCTCAAGATTAGGGGATATAGGGATAGACCTCGATCGCTTCTTTCCTTTAGTCGAATTTTTCCTGAGAGTAATCACCCCGCCGGCAATATCCCCCGATCTAATCGACAAGGCCTCACTAATCCTACAGCCACAATAAAGACAGATAGCAAACACAGCCCTATCCCTCTCGGAAAAAAGGCTAAATATAGCGGTAATCTCGCTATCTGTCAGGATTTTTGCTTGGCCGTTGCGATCGCATTTCACAGGTTCCCTAGATCGGTAAAGATTCAAAATTACCAAGTCAGGGGATACCCGGCAAGGGGTTAGGGGTTAGGGGTTAGTGGTCTTTTTGCGCTTCTCTAGCGATTTTTTCCGCTTCTATCAATTCATCGAGACTACACCCATAAACTTCCATAAGCCGCTTAAATCCTGTAGGGGTCATGCGCGGCACTGATTTAAGTTGATCCCAATTCCTAACGGTAGAGATTGCTATATCTAGCTCTACTGCTATGTTTTCGGCCCTTTTGCCGCTTCTCAGTCTTAACTCTTTCATGTCCATAATACTAAAACCTTACACTATTAATATAGCATAATTAATTAGTGCTAGATACTTGACATGGTACTAAGTAAGTGTTAATATAGTAAATATAGAGAAGCAACCGCTCTAATTCCACTCAGCGCGATTGCTTCTCTCGTAAACCCAACATTGAGGCTTATCTCTATTATGCAACTTATCGACGCAATCGCAACCGACCGCGCCCGGCGCGTAACGACAAAATACGGGGAAAGAACCGTTATCGACTGTGTAAGACGCGATACCGGCGAGAAAGTGACCGTGTGGCGCGGTGGGGATGATGATTACTCCCAGAAGCACGTCATTAAGAATGCGCGGCTAACTTTAACCCTCGACAATAAAGGTAAATACTCCCTGATCGAGGATCCGAACCTTGCTAATTTAGGTCAACCCTTGCCAGATTCCCCCATACCTGTTAAGCCCGTTTACTCTTGCAACCATGTAATCGAGAAACCTAGCGAGAGTGAGCAATCAACCCTAAACCCTAATCAAAAGCGTGAGATTGCCAATTATGTGCAAGAAATGGCAAAACTTTATAAATATTGTCTCGATCAAGTTGAGTCAACCATCGGGGTTGAGGATGAGGACCGTCGGGCGATCGCGACGACACTCTACTTAAGCGCTCAAAAGAAATTCGCACTCTAAATGATTAATTACCGGGGGGATATTCCCCCCATAGGAGAGGAAAACATGACAGAATTTACAGCGATTTTACCCCTCAAGATTGAGGTCACGGTTAAGGCAAAAAGCAAAGATGAGGCTAATGATATGTAAGTTTTTTGTAAGTTTTTTGTAAGTATCAATTAATCTCATTCCGTGTAACCCTTATCCTGATTGGGTTTTGGCTTTTGGGAGTGCTGATTTTGGGAACTTCACAAAAGTTTTTTATAAAATTAGTACCCAAGTTGTACTGATCAGGTTTTTTGTGTTATTATGATTTTTAGGATTGAAAATCGAGAGAGGTCAAAATGTTAGAAGCGGAAAAAATGAGACAATCAAGCGTTTACTTTCCACATTCCATGAAAGCAGAAATCAAGCAATTGGCCAAAAAGCGAGGATGGAGTCAGGGTCTGATGATTCGCGAAATAGTCAAAGATTATCTTGATTCACAAAAAACCGCCTAAAAAGAAGTAACCGCCTATAGTCTCCAAACTAGGGGGCGGTTTCACAAAAATTATTATTATTATGGACAAATATAACACTAATAGAAGTTTAAAGTCAAGGATTTTTCCCAAAAATCCTGAAAAAAGGGATTTTTCAGTACAAACGAACCAGAATAAATCAGCGATACCTTGCCGGTTAAAAAATCCCTGTCAGGGTTGTGGGGGAAGTCAGGGCATCATCACATCGGTCGATCGCAGTTCGGGCAACCCCCACCATTTTCGTCTTGATTGCCGGGATTGTGGACGGTTTCAAAGATGGGTGAGCGCGAGAGAATTCGATCGCAAAATGGGGGGCCACAATGCTTAAGTCCTCTCACTTCCAAGAATGGCGATCGAGCGCGGTCGATCCTGAAATTATCCGGCTAAACGTGGAATCTTTAGAGGGGGATGAAGCGATCGAGCGTCTGACTGAGAATGCGATCGAAGCCATAGGGAAAGATCAAAAGGTTCCCCATTCCTTCCAGTATGCGACCTCACCCGTGGCCAAAATCCTTGAACGCTACAAGGATATGAGTAACGAAGGATGGTGGGCCGGGGGAGTAGACGTGCTTACCGGGCAGCCATCGCGGTGGGGATGCTTTAAGCCCGATAGCCCGCGAATCTCTCAGGATAAAGGGAAACCGATCAAATATGAACACCCCGCTAAAACCCCTACAGAAATCTTCGCTCTCAGAGTGCCGGATCATATCTGGCAAGCAATAGGCGATAAATATGGAATCGCGCCCTATTGCCTATTGCCAACAAGGGACACTGACACACCCCCCCTAATAAGTAATTTAAGTGACACACCCGGTGTGACATTTTGGCAATGGGTCCTCGATAACCCCTCGGTAATCACTCTCTTGATTACCGAGGGGGCCAAAAAAGCAGGCTCCCTGCTTACTGCCGGGTATGTAGCGATAGCACTGCCGGGGATTTACTCAGGGTACAGGCAGCTTAAGGATTGCCACGGGCAGCCGATTGACTTGCCGCGCCTAATCCCCCAATTGCTGCCGTTTTGCGGGGGGGGACGGGAGATAAGCTTTTTCTTTGATCAGGACACTAAGCCCAAGACGATCGAGAATGTCCGGAGAGCGATCGAAAAAACAGGGAAACTTCTAGGCTATAGAGGCTGTAAGGTATCTGTGGCCCGGTGGGATAAATCTTATAAGGGAATAGATGATTTCATCGCTGCCAAGGGTGAGAATGACCTCGATCAGATATTCTCTGGGAGAATCTCTTTAGATGCTTATAAGATCGAGAATTTCTCGAAGATTAAAGCCGATCTAACCATCAACGAAAGATATATCCCCCAATCTTTAGAAGTGCCTGAGAGTGCCAAAATCATAGGGATTAAAGCACCAAAAGGGACGGGAAAAACTGAGTTTATAGCCGCAAAAATAGCGCCGCTATTAGCTAAGGGTGAGCGAGTATTAGTAATCGGTCACAGAGTGCAATTAGGACGCGAATTATCCCGTCGGTTTGGGATAAATTATCGCTCTGAATTGGTAAAAAGCGGGGACGGTAGCCTATTAGGATACTGCCTATGTGTAAATAGCCTACACCCAAAAGCCGATCCTAGTTTCAATCCCCTTGATTGGGAAAATACCACAATCATAATAGATGAGTGTGAGCAGGTTTTTTGGCATTTAGTTAATTCCCCTACCTGCGAAAAATACAGGGTAAAAATTATCGATTGCCTACGAGAATTATTCAGAATTGTAGTAAGTACAGGGGGAAAAATCTATCTAGCTGATGCTGATTTAAGTATGAATGCTATCAGTTATGTCCGATCGCTGATCGGTTATCCTGTTGAATCTTTTATCTTAGAAAATAGCTATAAATCCCCTGTAAGAAGGGATTTAATTGTTTATGATAGCCCTGCTGCTTTGATTAAAAAAACAGAAATCGCCCTCTCTATTGACCAAAAATTAATCATCCACACGGACGGACAAAAGCACAAATCTAATTGGGGAACCCGCAATCTAGAATACTATTTCAAGAAAAAATACCCGTGGATCAAGATATTGCGAATTGATAGCGAGAGTGTGGCTGATCCTTCCCATTCTGCCTATGGGTGCATGGCGAACCTTAACCAGATTTTACCTCAATATGATCTGGTTATTTGTAGCCCCGTAATTGAGACGGGGGTGAGTATAGATGTTAATCATTTTGACGCGGTTTTCGCCATTTCTCATGGTGTTCAAACAGTGGATAGTTTTGCTCAAACATTAGCACGGGTAAGGGCTGATATACCGCGCCACATATACATTAAGGACTTTTCTCCTATTAAGATAGGTAACGGATCAACCGATTTAAATCAGCTATTAGCGGGGGAACATTTTAAAGCTAAAAATACCATTAGATCACTGCAATCTGTAGGGTTGAGAGAGATTCCAGAATTTACCTTTTTAGAAGATGGTGAGAAATATTCCCCTAGCCTTAGTCTATGGGCAAAAAATGCCGTTAAGATTAATCTGGAAAATAGAAAATACGCTGAATATGCTCTCAAGAAACTAGAAAAAGAAGGGTATATAATTTATAGCGGAGATGATGAAGATGATGTTTCTATCGATGCTGTAAAAGAAAAAATTAAAGAGGCAAAAAATGATAATTATGCAGCCAAGAGAAAAGAGATTATAGACTCAGATTCTATCACTAACTCAGAGCTTGCCGCGCTAGAGGAAAAAGAAAAAAAAGGAATGACTGACAAGGAAAGAAGCCAGCTACAGCGAGCAAAAATAGAACGAAAATATTGGCCAAAAGATTGCAATATCACCGATGAATTAATTATCAAGGATGACGATAACTGGTATCCACAGATAAGATTACACTATTTTTTAACAATTGGTAACGATTTCTTAGTTGATCGCGACAAGAAAAAATTAGATGATGCCCTAGAAAATGGTGAGGGTAAAATCTTTAAAGCCGATTTTAATAAATCGCTTTTATCGGGCAAAATTCAGTTAATGAAGATTCTCAACGTTGAACAATTTTTCGGCGCTGAAAAAGAGTTTACAGGGGACAGCCTTGCTGATTGGGTAGAGAAGTTTCGGAATCCCCGAATAATTAGCCAAATTAAGTCAATTTTGGGATTTACCTTATCTATGAAAGATAGCCCTATAAGCTTCGCTCAAAGGCTTTTAAAGCTACTAGGATTAAAGCTAAATTGCGTGGGCCAGCGCCGGCGCGAAGATGGAACCCGTTATCGTCTCTATCAGGGGTGTGACCCTCTCGTTGATGGACGGGGGGAGGTCTTCGATGTTTGGCTAGAGAGGGACCTAGTTGATCACCCTGACAAATACGGAGAGATAATCGAGATTGCCGCTTAATGCCCGGCACACCCCCCCTATAAATATATTTATTAGTGCTAGGGGGGTGTGACACACCGATTTAAATCGTTCTGGTTATTCCAATCCCATTGGGAGAATGCCCTAGATTAGGAAAAATGGGCATTCTCCTGATTAAGGCTAATCCTTTAGATTATCCACACTATTTTAGTTTTATTCTCGTTAAATTGACATCGATCAGCATATTCCGAAGGATTATCCCCCCATTTATCGGTATTTTCTGAGAAAAAACCGATAACAGCCAAAATAAACCCATAAAAGCAGGGCCCGGCATTTTAGCTGACAATAGAGCCAAAAATCACCATAATCCCTTGTATAGGTCATTTTTGACTTTTAAAAGACGGTACAAAAATTGTGATTTTTATCAGCCAAAAATGAGCATTTTAGGCGATAATCCTCGAAAAATAGCCAATATCCCATAGATACAGATTATGACTGCCATTCCCAACGTTTACCCTTAATTCTGTCCCTTTTTGGTTAAAATCACCATAATTAAGGGGTTCCACCATTAAAGAATTGATTTAATAATGACAGAAAACCCAATAAAACCAAAGAATGACTAATAGGAATAGGTCAAAAAAAACCAGAAAAACTACAAAATGAATGTGGCAAAACCCTTACCCTGTAAGAGTTTTAAGGGTTTTAAGGGTTTTTACATTAGAAGTGTCGAAACTAGCTTAAACGCTAACCCCTACCCATTAGGAAAATGCCCAATATTCCCCATTTTTGGGCATTTTCCCTGTGAGAAGTGTTTCAAAGCTAATCGGGGTTAGGGTAGTAAACCTTATAAAAAATTCTAAGCGCTGACTAATCTAGCTCGTCGAGAGCGAACCAGTTCTGGGATATAAGTGTTCTTGTCATCTTGTCCTTGAAAACCAAGCCTTTCGTACACAGAGCCGCCAATGCCAGGTATCACCTCACCGTCTGACGTTCGCTGATCATCTTTTGCAAAATATATGAATTCAAATTTATTAGATATTTTTCGTTCAAATTCAATTTTTAATTTTTCTTCTGCATTAATATACATTACTGGAGCTACGATTAAAATTTTATTTGGATTAATTTTTTGAATTAAATTGACAAGGTTTGTTTTGACTACGCAAGCTCCAGAAATAATAGACTTAACAATAATCAAATAATCGATATTGCTGGGGCTGGGTTCCTGATATTTTTTTAGAATTGGAGCTACTTTTAAGTCGCTAATTCCAAAAGGAGAAAATCTTTTGTTCCAAAAACAAGCATATCCTATGTTAGAAAAATGGTTCTCTAACTGTAGGATAATGCCTTTTGCTAAAAAATCAGCATCTTCAACGGTAGAGGCTAAATATAGGCTATGGGGTGAGCTATCGATAACTCTATTTAAAATTATTTGCCCGAGCTTATTACCGAGTTGTTCCATTACTTCACGATACCTTTCAGGTTCAATACTTTTATTTGCTAAAATTTCAAGGTAGGTAAGGATTGTGCGATCATTGTTAACAAAATTAGATGTTTGTCTGGTCATAAGTAGTCGTGCAAAATTAATTTCCTAGTGAAGATAGGCAAGAGGCAAGGGGCAAGAGGCAAGAGGTGGTTAGATATGTGTAATTAATTTTGCTTAGGTACTTATTAAAAACTTCTCCAAGTCTTCAAAAGAGGTGGGCTGAAATTGCTTGATTAAATCTTGAATTTTTTTGAAATTTGAACTTTCTATATCATGATATATGGTTCCCGTATCTAAACCATCAGCATAATCCCAATGCAAAAATCCCTTAGAGACATTATACTGGAATCTGGGAATCCGATCCAAAATACTTCGCATTCCTGGATCTAGCTCAATATCCGAACTAAACAATCGGATGTATGATGGCTGGGTAGTTTGGGCTTTGTGTAAAAGCTCGCTCACCGAAACTTCTGACGTATCTATTGAATACCAAGCTCCCAATAAAACGGTCGCAACACATTCGATTTTGTCTGGCTCAGGCCTGTCAAAAGCAGATAGATAACTTATCGATTCCTTAAAATCAGGCATTGCTTCTATTATTTCATTTATGTTTTTTGAATAATAAAAATAAAATACAGAAGTGTAGTTTTTTATTTCGCTAGGAATGGTTTTACTAAGATGAATTTGTT